>DOLC01000056.1:7291-10190 GCA_003509545.1 Peptococcaceae bacterium | reverse complement strand
TTGACTTGAACTTGCTCTTGACAAAGGGGAAAGGAAGGGAATATAATATATCTTGCGCGTGGGGCTATAGCTCAGCTGGGAGAGCGCTTGAATGGCATTCAAGAGGTCAGGGGTTCGACTCCCCTTAGCTCCACCAGGAAAATCAAGGCCTCCGGTGATCCGGGGGCCTTAAAATTTTCTCGGTGTATCCCCTATTCCAGTTTTATTCTTCTTTACCTCCTATGCGGAAAAACTAACTTCAATTAGACCATTCAAAAAGTGCCATGTAAAAATCTGTAAGTATCAAGCCTTTTCGGGACTCCCATCAAACTTAGGATTTTCGAGCTTATTCGGGAAGTCGCCGGAACAGCAGATGGTGCCCGGCTTAACGATTTAAAGCTGGCAAAAGTGATGGCTTATCTGAAATAAATTTTCCGCTTTGCCCGGCGCTTTATTGAAAGCATAAGACATATCCAGACGGCCGGGGCGGAGAAAGTTGAACCCAGGGGCCTCTGCCTGAGCGCTGACATTGCCTTATTCCTACACTAGCCTCCCCGCGCGACCAGCGGGTTCTCCCAGCATGAGGACCGGGAACAGCGGAGGAGGAAACAGCAGCGGTATAATTGAGTACCCATCTGTTGTATGATATATTGGTTGTGATGCCTTCAAATGTTTGGAGAGAAATATCAGGAAATAAACCTCCTAGTGCGAAGAAAACCCTCAGGTCAGGAGGGAACCGGATTGGATCAGGAGATAATCTTCTTGGTCGAGGAAGCCCCGGAGGGCGGCTACACGGCACGGGCCCTTGGCCACTCCATATTCACAGAGGGCGAGGACCTGGACGAAATAAGGAGCAACGTCCGGGACGCTGTACGTTGCCATTTTGAAGATAAAGACCTGCCGCGGGTGATCCGCCTGCACATCGTGAAAGACGAGGTTATGGCGGTGTGAGGCTGCCCAGGGACGTAAACGGGGAAGAATTGGCCAAACTCTTGGCCAGGTACGGCTACCACATAACGCGGCAGACAGGGAGCCACCTCCGCCTTACCACAACTTTAAGAGGTGAGCACCACATTACCGTACCCCTGCACAGCCCCCTAAAGGTCGGTACGCTCAGCGGCATCTTGGCCGATGTGGCCGATCACATGCAAATCCCCAAGGAAACTTTGGTAAGGGAACTTTTTCACAAACGGTATCGCCCTGGTCGGCCGCATCCGTGAGGAGCCCGATAGAATTTTTTCTAAAGATTCTCTTTTTGTGCGCTCACAAACTTCCACAAGGTTATGCAGTAAAGGCTTTAGACGAGCTGCTGGATTTCAGCGAGCTGGGAACGGAAGCGCTGGGGGTCTACCTTTTCCTGACCTTGTAGGTCGCTCAGGAGGGATTGGAGGATTTCCCTGGCCCCGGAAAAATCGCGAGATCTCACCCGGAGCAACAGCTCCTGCTCCCGCTCCATAAGGACCGCCCTCCGCGACGACCATTCCCCTTTAACTATCGCCGCCATGGCGGGGCGCTGTCGCCGGGCCAGATAATTGGCCATGAGATACAGCATTTCTACACTACTCTGGGCCTTCTGGGGCGAGACCAGTCTCAACTGCCTGGAAGCGGCCAGAAGTTCCTCTGGGTCGAGGTGGAGGTCTCGGGCCACGGCCAGTACTAAGGAAGGGAAGTCTTTGTCCGGCGGGCTTAGGTGAACCTCGCCGCAGACTACGGTGAAGGCCACTTCCTGGTCTATGGCCACCGGCAGGGCCCATCCCAAAAGGCCGGCGTGGCAGCGGAAGAGATAAGGTCCCCCGAATTTTCTGGCCTCCTGCCCGGCCCGGGCGTAAGCCTGACGGCAGCTGGCCAGGCCCTCGGGGGTGCTGCCGATAAGCCGGCAGTAGGGCGCGTCGGCTTGTCCTTCCGGCTGCAGAACTATTTGTCCTCTATAACCCACAGCTTTTACAACGAGGCCGGTAAAGCGGTTAAAGGCGGCGAGCAACTCGTTGAGGCTTCTGGCCTGAAGGAGCTCTGATAGGTTAAACTGGTACACACCCGCCCCCCCTTTGTCTTATTCTAGTCTTACTTTAGCACGGCCCACGGGGTTCCGACAACGGCCGCGGGCGGTATCCTTGCCGGGGAGGAACATGATATAATTGAAAAACAAAGGGGAGGAGCGGGGAGGAGATAATCCCATGGATAGCCGCAAGGCTGTTAAGTCCACCTCCCTCTGGGAGCGGTTAGCCCACCTTAAGGAATGCGGGGATTGGGAGGCCGCCGCGGCCGAACTGGAGGCTGCCTTGGAGAGGCGGCCGGAGGACCCGGTTCTCCTTTTAAACCTGGCCGGAGTTTATCTCCGGCTGGGCAGGTATCGGGAGGCCGGCTGGCTGGCCGACAGGATTCTGGAGCTTAATCCCCGGGACCACCGGGCCCTGGTCCTCAAGGGTCAGGTAGCCGCAAAGGAGGAAGACCACTCTGCGGCGGTGGCATACCTGGAGGCGGCCTTTAAGGAGGAGCGCACTCCTTATGTAGCGGCGCGCCTTGCCCAGGCCTACATTAACGCCGGCCAGCCCCAAAAGGCCGTGGACTTCTGCCGGGGGCAGCTCGGCTTGGAGCCTGACCAGGCAGAGCTTTGGAAAAAGTTAGGTCTGGCCCTAGAAAGATTGGGGGATGCTACGGCGGCCGCCCGGGCCTACCGGGAGGCCCTCAACCGACACCCGGAAGATGCCTTTATCCAGGCCCGTTATGTCAAGCTGGCGGCCGGTGGGGAGGAACGGGAGGACTCGAGCCTTTTGAGGGAATTAGAGGCCTTCTTGAAGGTGGAGAACAGGTCCCGTAATCCCCATCTCCACGCCGTTAAAGGCCGGGAGCTTTATCGCCAGGGGCGGTACGAGGAGGCTGCCGAGGCCTACCGCCGGGCCCTGGAGCTGGCCCCCGGCGA
>DOLC01000056.1:0-6943 GCA_003509545.1 Peptococcaceae bacterium | reverse complement strand
GAGGTCCTGGAGCAGGCCCTGGAAAAGCGGCCCAACGATATACACATCTGCCGGACCTTGCTGACCCTTTACCGGCGCCTGGGCCGCCAGGGGGAAGGGGCGGCATTCCTGCGGTCGGTCGCCGGCAGGAATCCCGGGGTCCAAAAGCTCTGGGGAATGGCCCGTAAATTGGAGCGGGAAACCTGCCCCGCAGGCCGGGAAGAATAGCCATACGGCGTTAAGGGAGGGGTTAAAGATGCGGCCGCCGAATTTTCGGCCCACCATCGGCCAACTTATAGAGGTGCCGCCGGTCCGTACGGTAATCCAGCTCCGGGACGCCCGGGATCCCCGGCTGCAAGAGGACCTCGTGAAGAGTTTCGTCCTGACCGGGGAAGCCGAGGGGGCCTTGGGAGCGGTATTGAGCGCCGTAGCCCGGGGAGAGGGGCAGGGCTTCTTTCTCCTGGGGCCCTACGGTTCCGGCAAATCCCACCTCCTGGCCGTCCTCCATCTCCTCTTTGCTTACCCTGAAATGCGGCAGGTAATGGCCGCCAAGGAAAGGGTGGCCGCCATCTGGCCGGAGGGGTGGGGGACCCTAATAGAAAAGGTTGGGGGCCGGCGTTACCTGGTGGCTGCGGTGTCCTTGGTGGAGCACAACCACCACGAAGAACTGGAGGATATAGTGCTGGCGGCCCTGGATGAAGCCGCCCGGGCCGCCTTCGGCAGGTCTCTGGGGACGGCAGCGCGGGAGGAGTACACCGCTCGGGCCCGGGAGATACTCACCGCCCGCTATCGTGAAGCTTTAGAGGAGTTCTTGGCCCAGCAGGGAGCTACTGAAGAAGAGCTTTTTCGGCCGGCAAATATCCATCTCCTGCAGGCCCTATTGAGGCGGGTGGGCATGCCCTTCCGCTGGGGGTACCGCCGGCAGGAAGTCGCAGCCGAGCTGGAAAGCCTCCTCGAGGGTTGCGCGCTGGGAGGGGTGGTAATTCTAATCGACGAGCTCTCGGAGTTCCTCCGCTCCAAGCCCGACAGCCGCAGCTTTAACGAAGATATACGTTTCCTTCAGTACCTGGGCGAGATATCCCGGCGCATGCCCCTGTGGGTGGTGGCCACCCTTCAGGAACAGATCGAGGCCACGGGGGATATCCCGCCGGAAGCCTTTAATAAAATAAAGGATCGTTACCCCGTTCGTTTCCGCCTTACTGGGGAGCACCTGCGGGAGATCATCAGCCGCCGCCTCATCCTTCACCGCCCTTCGGCCGAGGAGTATCTGGCCGAACTTTACGGAGACCTTAGGGCGGCTTTTCATGAGCTGCCCTTCACTCAAGAAGAATTTTGCGACCTCTATCCCGTCCATCCCCTTACGGTGGCCTTTCTGGAGCGCCTGCGTCCCCTTTTCTCCCAGCACCGGGGGGTGGTGGACTTCATATACACCCGCCTGACCGGGGACCCGGCCCGGCAAATACCGGGCCTCCTGGACCGGCCGGCCGACACCTTTCTCGGCCCTGACCTCATTTTCGACCATTTCCGGGATCGCCTCCGGGCTTTACCGGAGACCAGCCCTTATATCCAGCAGGTGTTCAATTATTACCAGGAGGAGATGCCCCGGCTTCTCCCGGAACCGCGGGAGCAGGAACTGGGTTTCAGGCTCCTTAAAGTTCTCATCCTGGCGGCCCTGGGCGCTTCGGCCAAGCCCCTTACCGTGCGGGACCTTACCCATCTCGTCCTCTGTCCCCTTACCCGGCTGGAATGGCATTTGAATTACGAATATGTAGCAGATATTCTCCGGCGCCTGTACCAGGGAGGAGCCTACGTAATGTGCCGGGAGGGGTCTTCACCTCTGGAGACGGCCTTTTACGTAGACCTCCAGGCCGATGTCCAGCTTCTGGTTCGCCGCCGGGTGGAGTACTTAAAGAAGGGGTTCTTCCCCGGGGACCGCCGTATTTTCACGGTGTTGGCGAAACACCTTACCGACGCCCGTTTGCCCCTCGCCTCCCTCCTCGACCAAAAGCGTACGCCCCTGGAGGTGACCTGGCAACAGACTCGCCGGGAGGGGCTGATCCTGTTGGAGGACTTGGAAGACTTAAGCCCTTCAAACCTCCAGGAGCTGGCCCGGGAATCCCTGACCACGGAGGTGGATTTCATTTTGGTGCTGGCAAGGGCCGGCGATGGGGAACGGCAGCAGCGACACCTGGAGGAGCGCCTTCTGCCCGCCCT
The DNA here is from genome assembly GCA_003509545.1 of Peptococcaceae bacterium. Taxonomy (GTDB): domain Bacteria; phylum Bacillota; class DSM-521; order Neomoorellales; family Neomoorellaceae; genus UBA12545. Next base: position 4,750 of record DOLC01000056.1, on the reverse strand, counting down.
GGCCGGTCCCGCGGCCTCGGCCTTCTTGTTCTGGCTGCCAGCCGACCTCTCCGAGGAGGAGGAATTCCTTGCCCAGGCTTTAGCTTACGAACTCATAAGAGAGGAGTACGCCGGGGACGGTAGTCCTACGGGCCAGAGGGTTCGCGCATACCTGGATGGGCTCTGGCAGGAGACTAAAGGCCGGGTACAGGATATTCTTCGCCGGGCTTACCTCGCGGGCCGGCTGATCGACGGCCGGGGCGAAGAGGTCCCCTGGCCTACCAATCCGGCTTACGAATCCTTCAAGGGCCTGATAGAAAGGCTGGCGGCCCTAGTTTTGAGTCGGCGTTATCCCCAGCACTCCAAGGTGGCTCCCCGAGGGGGAGTTATCCTGCCTCCGCTCCTCCAGCGGATAATAAACGAGTTCCTGCTGCCGGGGGAATTCAAGGGCAAGCCGGACGCCAACTTCAAAATGGCCCTGGAAAACTTCTTCAGTCCGATGGGGTTGGTTAGGAAGACCCGTGAGGGGTACTTTCTCCAGGTGTCGCCCGAGAAAAATCCCTTGGTGGCCGCCTCCCTGGAGTGCCTGAAGGAGGGGCCGATAGAACTGGAGACGTTGGGCTGGAAACTCCGCAAGGGCCCCTTCGGGTTGAGCGAAACCGGATTTCAGCTTCTGGTACTGGCCCTACTGGGGGCGGGTCTTGCCGTCGCCTATGCTTCCGGCCGACGCTGGAACCTAAAGCAGATGGGACCCTATAGCTTCGGGAAAATCGACAAACTGGCCCTGGCCGAGACGCTGCCCCCGTCCTTCCAAGAAATGCTCGCGGCGGTGAAGTTCTTGCCGCCCGCCCTGCGTCAGGGCACCTTTACCCCGGCGAAACAGCAGGAGATCTGGGACTACCTGGTCCAGTTTCGCCAAGAAGCCGGCGCTCTGCTCCAAAGGGTGGAACACCTCCTGGAAAGTGTGGCCGACTACCCGGCCTTGGCGGCCCTGCCCCGGGGAACGGCCCGGGCCGACCTCCGCAGGGCGGCCGCCTTGCTGGAGGAGATAAAGGTGTCCTATGGGCCCCGGGAGGGTCTGGAGCGTTTCCTGGCCGCCTACCAGGCCGACCCCTTATGGGAAGTGGCCTGGGAACGCACCCGGCAACTCGACTCCTTCCTGCAGCAGCGCCTTAACCACTTTCTCTTCATGTACGGCTATCTTACGGCGCCCCAGATGTCGCTGCCTGATACTCCCGCCTACCAAGGCCTGCGGAGGGCAAGGGACCAATTGCTGGATCTGCTTCAGACGCCGGACTTGTTCTACCAGGACGACCTCTACCAGCAGGCGGCTACGGCTTTTGGTCGTTTCCAGCGAGATTATACAGCCGCCTATGCCGCGGAACACCGGAGACTGCGCTCGCCAGAGCGTTTCAAGGCCTACCATGCCCTTCGGGAGGGAGAGGCCTACCAATTTCTGGCCCTCCTGGCCGGATTGAAGCAGGTGGCCGCGCCGGACTCCCTAGGGAGGGTTAACCAGCTCCTGGCAGCCGCCCTGGCCCGCCAGTGCAGCGAAAATCCGGAAGAGAAACTGGCCCTCCAACCGGCTTGCCCGTGTGGAATGGTGTTGGGAGAAACGGACGATCTGCCTTCGCCGGCCTCCATCCAGGGCGTAGCGGAGCAGGGCCTCCGGGACTACCTCGGCACCCTTAAGGACCCTCTTTACCGGGAAAAGATCCAGGGCTTCCTGGACGGACTGGAAAGGGTGGGCCGGGCCAAGGAAGCGGCGCGGATCCGGCAGCTCGTGGAGCTGGACTTAGAGGCCCCAGGCCTTCTGAACCGGCTGAGACCCCTCTTGAACCGGGTCACCGTAGATCTCATCAACCAGGCCCTGGCCGGGCAGGTCCTGGTGCTGGACCGCAACCTAGACGATCTTTACGACCTCCTCATAGACCGCGTATTCCGGCCGGACCAGCTCCTGGACGTAGTACGGCGCTGGATGAGCGGCTCCGACCGGGAAGTGGAACCCGGCGCCCACATAAGGGTTGTAGGCAGCGGGGCCGGGAGGAGGGGCGAAGGTCTGGCCGAGACGAGGGCTACTTACGGACCTTTGTCCGGGAGAGTCTATGCCTGGCTGGCGGAAGCATATCCGGAACTGGTGCCCTATTGGCACCAGTGGGGTGAACCGTACTTCCTCTTAGCCCTTACCACCGTCTGGTGGCTCAAGATATACGGTCGCGATCCCCGCATGGTGACCCGCCTGTGCTCCCTACCGGAGGTGCCGCCGGCCGTCCTCGGCAGCTTCACGGAATTAGCCCGCCAGGTGTTCGAGCTGCAGGCCGGGCCGGAGGAGATAATTTCGGCCGCCCTGGAGGCGGCCCGGCAGGGCCTCAAAGGGGAGATGGAAGAAGCCTTCTGGCAGGTTTTGGTACCTCAGGGGACTACGCCGGGACCGGATCTACTGGCCGTCTTAACCCGGGAGACCGTCTTTCCCCGCCTCCTGCGCCGGGCTGCCGTCCGGTACCTCGAATGGATTAAGGAAGCGGAGGACTCAGAGTTGGCCGCCGTAATCGCCCGGTTGGAGGCAGCCTCCGCCCCTTCGCCCGGCCCGGCCTGGGAAGGGCCGGAGCCCAGTACCTGGCTGGAGGCATGCCGCTTGGCCACGCGTCTGGCCCATTCCTTAAGGGTTTTGAGTGCGGCCGACCCGGCGGGGTTTAGAGGGCCGGATTGGGAGAAAATATACGCCTCCCACCTGGGCAGCCTGGAGCTCCTCTACGCCGTTCTAAAGCAGCGGCTTTCCCTGCTGGGCCTGTGGGCGGATTTTCCCTTAACCGGGTTGGAAGGGGAGGTGCGGCGGGTTCTAATGGGCTATGGTGACGCCTTCCGCAAGTTTTACGGAGAGGGGGAAGTTCCTCCGGGCCTTACCCTCGAGCAGATCTTGCTCAGGCTTGAGCGCTACCGGCAACGCTGGCGGCCCGAAGCCATGTATTTTATCTGGGCTGACGGTCTGCGGTGGGATGTGTACGAAATCCTGGTAGCCGAGCTAGAGGGCTCAGGGGTCATGTATGAGACGGTGGCCCAGGGCCTGCTGTGGTGCCCCGCTCCTACGGTCACCGCCACCCAGACGGCCCGGCTTGAGGGAGCCGGCGAGCACCTGCGCTTTCTGGAAATCGATCTCCCTTCGGGCGACCCGTCCGAACTGGCTCGGCAGGGAAACCGCCTGGGGGTGGGAGAGCCCAAGCCGGTCCTCCGGCTCAACCTGGTGGACGAGAAGGTCCACACCTCTACGGCCGACTATGCCACCTTTCTGGCGGAGGTGGCCCTAGGCTTCCGCCTCCGGCTCGTTCCTCTGGTATCCGGGCTGCCGGCCCGTTCCCTTATCTTGATAGCCGGCGACCACGGCTATGCGGTGAATCATGGTTTCCGCCCCGGAGGTGAGGAGCCCTCCCCCCGGTACCTCCACGGCGGGGTCTCGCCCCAGGAAGTCCTGGTGCCCTGGGTCATCCTCTGGAAGGTGGGCAACCGGCCCCCGGCCTCCGGCTCGTTCGTTGCGGAGTCTTTTCCCGGCATAGGAACCGGGGGGGGGTTTTAAGGGCGGTTTTCCCTTTAGGGCTTAGCGGATAAGAAGGATAATTTTGGTTATAATATTGGGAAGATGGATGGTTCAAAGCTATTGCCCCGGGCCCTTTTCCCGGCAGCCGGAATAGTAGACGGCTGTTTAGAAGTGGAGGTTAAGCTATCAACGGTTGCCCGGGCCAGGGGATGGCGGATAAAAAAAGTGCCCTAACGCCCCTTCGCCTAACAGATCTCTAAGGACCCTTTCGTAGGCCTCCAGTATGGGAGGAGAGAACAAAACGAAGCGCACCTCTTCGAAGGTCCCGGTATGTTCCTTGAGATACGAAGTAACGGTGTCTAGGGCTATACGGGCGGCCCGCTCCACAGGGAAGCGGTAGGCGCCGGTGCTGATAGAGGGGAAGGACAGGGTCCTGATACCGTACTCCCGGGCCAGGTCCAGGCTGCTCCGGTAGGCGCTGGCGAGGAGCTCGTCCTCCCCCTTGGCCCCTCCCGACCAGACGGGGCCTACGGTGTGGATCACGTAGCGGGCCTTCAAATTGCCTCCGGAGGTGATCACGGCCTGCCCTGTGGGACATCCCCCCCTTTCCTCCCGGATGCGCCGGCATTCTTCCGCGATGGCCGGCCCGCCGGCGCGGTGGATGGCGCCGTCCACGCCGCCGCCCCCCCAAAGGCCTTCGTTGGCGGCGTTAACAATGGCTTCCGTGTCCTGGACGGTGATATCCCCCTGGAGCAAAACCAGCCTGGTTTCCCCGATTATGGTGTCCGCCATACTTCAGATCTTCCCCTTCCCGATTGAGGTATCGCTGCGGGCCGCCGGGTAGGGCTCGATAGCCCCCGGTAGCCCTGCCTGGCCGGGGCGGTTTTTCCCGTCCGGGCGGTAGTTCCTGCGGCCGGTGGCAACTTCGGCCTGGCCTTTCGTAAGGGCCTATATAAATATTAAATCTATTTTACCCCTTTGACCATATTTTTCGGCAAAGACACCCATGCCGCTAACGCGGCACCATCAGAAGGATGAAAACAGCAGGCCGGCAGTCTGGCACATCCCCACTTCTGATGCCGGCCTGCTTGGCTTTCGCTCGCAAAGGCCTCCCTCGCGGGCAGGACTTTTGCTTGGCTTAAAGGCTTAAGGCAGGCTTTCCGGCAGGATTTAAGCTTCCTGCCTCAGTTGCCGGCCTCTGGCCTCTCAAAAGCATCGGGCCTTTCTTAAGCCCTTCGC
>DOLC01000057.1 GCA_003509545.1 Peptococcaceae bacterium | reverse complement strand
AGCCGTAGGCTGGTCCGCGAGGACGACTTAGCGAGCGAAAACAATGCCGGCCGGGAGAAAAGTTATTTTCGGGGTATTCGGTATTGCAAACCCGAGGAGAAGTTTCGAAAGGAGAGGACCGCAGTGAATCTATTCAGACCCTTTAATACGATATGCGATCTCAAGACGGGTGTCCTTTCTCCGCCGGGTAATCACATAGTTCGTTACCTGGCCGATATGAAGGAAATGTTCCATGACCGGGAAGCTGTCCGGAATATGCTGAAGGAGAACCCGAAGGTTTACGAATTCTATAATGTTGTTATTCCAGAAGAAGCTGGGCATCTCCAGCACTGCACGAGTATAATATACCCGGGCAAGGTAGGTAAGGAATACTTCATGACCAAGGGCCACTTTCACGCCGTAGCCGGGACGGCGGAAATCTACGTATGCCTTTCCGGGCGGGGCTTGCTCCTCATGCAGGCTGAGGACGGCCAGGCGGAGGTCCTGGAGATGTATCCGGGCAGCATATCCTATATCCCGCCCTACTGGGCACACCGGACGGTAAATACGGGGGATGAACCCCTGGTCTTTTTCGGGGTGTATAGGGGTGACGCGGGCCATAACTACGGCACCATAGAAAAACAGGGTTTTTCCAAGCTGGTGTTCGAGGAAGAGGGCCGGCCCCGCGTCGTAGATAATCCCCGCTACAATTCTCGGGAGGGAGATTGATGGGCGCAAAATACCTCCTGGGCGTCGACATAGGGACTGCAGGGACCAAGGCGGGATTATTTGATCTGGAAGGCCGCCTCCTCGCCGTAGCCTACGCCGAGTCGCAATTGCGCTACCCTGCACCGGGGTGGGTGGAACAGGACCCGGAAGACTTCTACCGGACGGCTGGTATTACCATCCGGGAAGTAGTGGAAAAGAGCGGCGTCAATCCACGGGATATAGCCGGTATGGCCTTCGACGGGCAGATGGCGGGTATCATGGGTATAGACGAGGAATGGAACGCCGTTACCCGGTATGACTCTTGGCTGGATGTGCGCTGCCAGAAGTACGTGGACTGGCTGAGGGAACATTACGGTGAAAAACTCATAGCGACGGTGGGTATGCCTCCGTCTATAGCCCACGGTCCCAAGATGATCTGGTGGAAGGAAGAAGAACCGCAAGTATACCACCGCATTGCCAAGTTCATTGTGCCGGCAGTATATGTGGCCGGACGCATGTGCGGGCTGAGGGCGGAGGAGGCCTTTGAGGACTACACTTATCTTCATTTTTCCGGGGTCTCGGATGCCCTTAAGGGCCGGTGGTCTTCGGAACTTCTGGACACCTTCGGCTTGCCGGAAGAGAAGCTCCCGCGCATAGTGGAGCCGTGGAGTATTGTCGGAAGCGTAACCGGAAAAGCGGCGAGGGATACGGGCCTTGCCGAAGGTACCCCGGTGGCGGCCGGAGTGGGGGATACGGCGGCCAGCTTCTTGGGTGCAGGCATGGTAGAGAAGGGCCAGGCCGTGGATGTTGCGGGCACGGCCTCCGTGTTAGCTTTTTGTGTAGACGAGTTCGTCCCGGACACGGAAAACAAAACTCTAATCTTACCCCGGGCCGTCCAACCTGGCTTGTGGTTTGCCATGGCTTACATCGGCGGCGGGGGCTTGTGCCTGCGGTGGTTCAGGGATACCTGGGCTGCTACGGAAAGGGAGGAGGCGGGGCGCTCGGGCCGCGACGTGTACGATATTCTTAACGAAGCCGCCGCAGAAGTTCCGGCCGGGTCTGCCGGGCTCTTGTTCGTGCCGCACCTCGGCGGCCGTGTCTGCCCTTATGACAGCCGCATCCGGGGAGCATGGATAGGCTTTAGCTGGAACCACGATAAGCGAAGCTTTTATCGCTCCATATTGGAAGCGGTAGCCTATGAGTACGGCTGTTACCTCGATATCACCCGCAAATTGTTCCCGAGCCTGGAAGTCAAAGAAGTGCGCTCTATAGGGGGCGGGGCTAGAAGCCCCCTCTGGAACCAGATGAAGGCGGATATCTTAGGGATACCCTACGTGAGTTTGGAGAGGGAGGAAGTAGGCATTTGGGGTTCGGCCCTGGTGGCGGGGTATGCGGTAGGCATCTACAAGGACCTGGCGGGGGTGGCCAAGGAGCTTGCCAGGCCGGCCCAAAAGTTCGAGGTAAATGAAAAAGCCCACGCCCATTACCGTCCGTACCGGGAACTTTACAGGGAGCTCTATGCGGCCCTTAAAGGCGTTTACGACCGCCTGGACGAGATTACCCGGGGAAGATAGCTTGGAAAATGAAGGTGGCGGTCCCCCAATCCTCTGTGATATAACAAAGGTGGGTAGAAAAGCAAAAGGAGGGTAAGGGTCAAATACGACCCACCTTGGCAGCGCCCCCAAATTTAGGAGATAAGCCTCTTCAGAAAATAAGCTGAGGAGGCTTTTTTTATGACCGGAGCCGAACTGCAACGACTATGGGAAACCCGGATAGCCGAATACAGGGTAAGCGGACAAGGCCGGGGCGGGACAAGGTGGCTTGCGGTTAACAATGATATAGCCCGCGGCAGAACCCGTCAAAGGAAATTATCCTTGACTGAACCTGCCGCGGGCTACAAAGGATTCGCTTGTTCTATTACATGGTTATATGTTACTTTATAGACAGTAATACCATATAATGACACCCAAAAGGGGGAGAATGATACGGCAGCCGGGAGCGCAGATAAAAGTAGGGCTGTTTTTATTCTAATGGGCTGAGTTAATTTGCGGGGATTATACGCATATAAGGGTCAAACAAAGGGATAGGGGTATTAAGCGTATGTTTAAAAAGGTATCCCTAGCAGTGCTATCAATAGTTTTGGTTGGGATATTTAGCATATATACCATTAACACTATGACGTATGCCCAAGGGCGAAAAACAGTAGAGGAGTTTTTTCAACCTATAGGCGAATTTATCAAAAGCAACCCAAATCTACTTCGAGATCTAACCAAAACCCTAAGGAGTACAGGAGCCGCTCCAGGTGAAACCGTTGCATGGGTAAATGACCTTCCTGTTACCATAGGAGAATTAGAATTTAGGAAGGCCTTAAATCAAAGTGCTGGTATGCGTAACCAAAGCTATTCAGAAGTGTTTAATGTTTTAGTGGAGGAAAAACTTATTCTTGATTATGCCATTAAAAACAAACTCCTCCCAACCGAGGATGAGGTAAAAAGGTTTATTGCAGAGGCACAAAATCAATATGCTTCAAATGACGAGTATAAAACACTGGTCGATAATTTCTGTAAGGCCTCCAATATATCTATTGAGCATTACTGGAACATCTATGAATGGTATAATGCCTTTCGCTTGTTAACCTTCAGCAAATCCTATGCGAATGCAACAAAGGATATAGTTTTTGAAGCAGCAAAAAAGCAACGGTGGAATGTTCTAAAAATCAAACTGAAGTCTAAGGCCAGAGTCAAAATAAATGAGAAATTTAAGGAGCTAAACCTTGGATTGGACAAATCAAAGCTATATTTATAACCCGGCCAGGCAAAATTTCGGCAGGTAGCAAAAGGGTTATACCGCGCCCCATGCGGCTATCATGGAGCGTCTCCCGCCGGTAAATGCCCGCAACTCGGGAGACATATTGTTGGAGTTTTTTACCGTACTAGTTTAGCATGGGTAACCTCGGGCGGGGTATGAAGAATAATTTGTTATCAGCAAGGCACCACTCAATCTCTAGGGGAGAACTTAATATATATTACCGATTTCCCTTTGGTGTTGACACGAACACCCCATGGGGTTTGCTTGACAGCGATTTGCTAAATATGCTACACTGCAAAAGCGGATGTAGCTCAAGTTTTAAACCGCCCGGAAGGGGTGGTAAACCCCTCCCTTTGGAGAGGGTACCTTCATTCCGGCGAGTCTTAGCTTGGGAGGAGAAGAAACAGATGTACGCTATCATCGAAACAGGTGGCAAGCAGTATCGGGTTTCCGAGGGCGATGTATTGAAGGTGGAAAAGCTGCCCGTTCCGGAAGGAGAGACGGTGGTCCTGGATAAGGTGCTGGCCGTTCAGGGCGACGGGGGCTTGCAGGTGGGTAGGCCTTACCTGGCCAATGCGCGGGTGATAGGCAAGGTCGAAGGGCACGGTAAGGGTGAAAAGATAATCGTGTTCAAATACAAGCCCAAGAAAAACTACCGTCGGAAGCAGGGGCACCGCCAGCCCTATACTGCCCTGCGTATTGAAAAGATCGAGCTATCCTAGACGCCCATGGTCCGTGTAACGCTGTGGTGTGATGAAGGCGGCCAGACAGTTGGTTTCAGCGTATACGGCCATGCGGGGTACCGGCCGCGGGGCCGGGATATAGTATGTGCCGCTGTATCGGCCCTTACCCAGGCGGCGGTGCTGGGGCTGGAGGAGTACCTGAGTGTGGCGCCTGAGGTGCACAAAGGGGAAGGCAGTCTCCGGTGCCTCATACCTGAGGACCTGCCGTTACCCGAGCGTGAGAAGGCGGAGGTTATTTTCGGCACCATGGAGCTGGGCCTGAGGGCCATAGCCATGAGCTATAGTAGGTTTGTGCAGGTGGAAACGAGGAGGTGGAGCAGATGCGCAAGATAGACCTGCAGCTGTTTGCCCACAAGAAGGGAGTGGGTAGTTCCCGTAACGGACGGGACAGCGAATCGAAGCGGTTGGGCGTGAAGAGGCACGACGGCCAATTTGTTACCGCCGGGAATATTATTGTGCGCCAGCGGGGAACCAAAATCCACCCGGGCCGTAACGTGGGCTTGGGTAAAGACAACACCCTGTACGCCCTCATCGATGGCTATGTGAGGTTTGAACGCAAGGGCCGGGATAAGAAGCAAGTTAGTGTGTACGCTTAAGACCTCAAGACCCTAGGACTTAAGGCGGACCCCTTACTGCAAGACCCCTGGAAGATTCCAGGGGTCAATAAATACTTTTGGGGTGGATAATACATGGTAGGGGAGACCGAAGCCTTCCTTCGCCTGTTGAGGGCCCAAAAACACGATTTCCTCAATCATCTGCAGGTTATATCCGGCTTCTTGCAGCTGGGCAAACCCGAAAGGGCGCTGGCCTATACCAAGGAAGTGGTGGCTCGCCTCGGAAGAAACGGGCGGCTCATGCGCCTGCGGCAGGCGGAATTGGCCCTCCTTAGCCAGTTTAAACTAGAAGAAGCAGCCCAGCGCCAGATCAGGGTGGAAGTGGAAATGGACACCGAAATGGAGGATCTGGCCTTAGGCGGGGAACAGGCGGCGGGTTTGATGGAGCTCGCCTGGGAGCTGATACTGGCGGCCGTCGAAGCCGAGGAACGGGAGGGCACCGTAAGGCTAGAAATCCGGAAAGCCGAGGAAGGCTATAGCTGGCGTTTTACCGGAACGCACGGGCCAGCGGGGGACGAGAAGATAGGGGCCATCCTGGACGCGCTGCAAGACCGGGCGAGGGAATGCGGGGTGCCCGTTATCTGGTCTCCCCAGAGTCTTGAACTAACCTTGCTTTTACCCCGAAGATAATGCGGCTTGCGCGGAACACGCCACGTTAAGAAGCAGAGGGTAAGCTTTCATGTTTTACGACGAAGCGAAAATTTACGTACGCGGCGGTGACGGCGGTGACGGGGCGGTGGCCTTCCGCCGGGAAAAATACGTACCCCGCGGGGGTCCCAGCGGCGGCGACGGCGGGAGGGGCGGCAGCGTCGTCCTAGAGGCCGATCCGGGCCTTAGGACCCTGGTGGATTTCCGCTACCGCAGCCATTACCGGGCCGAAAGGGGCGAGCACGGTCAGGGCAAAAATAAACACGGCCGCAGCGCCCCCGACCTGATTCTGCGGGTACCAGTGGGGACCGTGGTGCGCGACGCCGTTACCGGAAAGGTTTTGGCGGACCTCGTTGCTCCCGGTCAGAGGGTGGTGGTAGCGGTGGGCGGCCGCGGGGGCCGGGGTAATGCCCGCTTTGCTAACTCCCGGGAGCAGGCCCCCAAGTTTGCGGAGAAGGGTGAGCCGGGGGAGGAACGGTGGATCCGGTTGGAGCTTAAGCTCCTGGCCGATGTGGGACTGGTAGGACTGCCCAATGCAGGCAAATCCACTTTGCTATCCCGCATATCCGCCGCCCGGCCCAAGATTGCCGATTACCCCTTTACTACCCTGACCCCCAACCTGGGCGTGGTGCGGCTGGATGAGGAACATTCCTTCGTGGTAGCCGATATTCCCGGCCTCATTGAAGGCGCCCACCAGGGGGCCGGCTTGGGATTGAAGTTCCTGCGCCACATCGAGAGGACGCGGGTTCTGGTTCACGTCTTGGACGTGGGGATGAAGGACGGGGAAGAAGTCCTCCGCGACTTCGAAACGGTCAACAACGAACTGGGCCACTACAGCCCCGAACTTCTGAAACGCCCCCAGGTAATTGCGGCCAATAAGATAGACCTGCCCCGGGGCGAGGAAAACTACAGGTTTCTTATGGAAAGGTTGGGCCACAAACACCGCATATTTCCTCTTTCGGCCTTGAAGGGGGAGGGCCTGGAGCCCCTGTTATGGTATTTGGTAGAACTGCTGGAAAACCTGCCGGAGGTGAAGGCGGAGCCCCCGGATGAAGTAACGGCAAGCGTGGTAGAACCGCTCGAGGCCTTTACTATAACCGTGGAAAACGGCGTATTTGTCGTCTCCGGCCGGGAGGTGGAGCGGCGGGTGGCCATGACGGATTTCAGCAGCGACGCCGCCCTGCGGCGCCTGCAGCAGGCTTTCAAACGCCTGGGGGTTGAGGCGGCCCTGCGGCGGGCCGGCGCCCGCCCGGGGGACACTGTTCGTATAAGGGATCAGGAGTTCCATCTGGAGGAGTAACCTGGGGGAGGGGGTAATTTGACGGCTAGCGACTGCCGGCGGGCCCTGGCCGACACCAACCGGGTGGTAGTCAAAGTGGGTACCAGCACCCTCACCCATCAAACGGGAAAGCTCAATCTAGAGCGTATGGAGCGCCTCGCAAGGGAGCTGGCCGATCAGGTTAATGCCGGGCGCCAGGTGATACTGGTCACCTCCGGCGCCGTGGGGGCCGGCATGGGTAGATTGGGCCTTAAAGAGCGGCCGCGGACGCTGCCGGAGAAGCAGGCAGCCGCCGCTGTGGGCCAGGGCCTGTTAATGCATATGTACGAGAAATTTTTTGGCGAATACGGGCTGACCGTGGCCCAAGTTTTGCTTACCCGGGACGACCTGGCCGACCGCCGGCGTTACCTCAACGCCCGCCATACCTTCGGGGCCCTACTGCGGTTAGGCGTATTACCCATCGTCAACGAAAACGATACGGTGGCCGTGGAGGAAATCCGGGTGGGGGACAACGACACCCTGTCGGCGCTGGTGGCCGGCCTGGTGGATGCCGATGCCTTGATCCTTCTAACAGACAGCGATGGCCTGTATACGGCCGATCCGCGTTCGTGCCCTGAGGCCCGGCTTATTCCTGTAGTGGAAGAGATCGGACCGGAGATAGAGGCCGCGGCCGGCGGAGGCGGCTCTACGTGGGCCACAGGAGGAATGGTTACCAAGCTTCAGGCGGCCCGCCTGGCCACCAGTTTCGGCATTCCCGTCGTCATTGCCGGCGGTCTGCTGCCCGGCCGGATCGCAGGCATTTTAAGGGGTGAAGAGATAGGGACCCTATTCTTACCCCGAGACCACCGGGCCCACGGCCGTAAGAAGTGGCTGGCCTACGGGCCGGTGGCCCAGGGGAAAATTTGGGTCGATGCCGGCGCCGCCCGGGCCATTATCCACCGGGGAAAAAGCCTACTGCCCGGCGGCATTACGGGCGTAGAGGGAAATTTTGAGCACGGAAGTCTGGTGAGCATTTTGGGTCCCGACGGCAAAGAGATTGCCCGCGGCATGACCAATTATTCCGCGGAAGAGATAAAGCGCATCCAGGGGAAGAAAACCGGCGAGATTCTTGCAATTCTAGGGCGTAAGGATTATGATGAAGTAGTACACCGCGATAATCTAATCGTACTCGTGTAACGGGGGTGGACCGATAAAAATGGCGGTGCGGGAGGAAATCGTCGCCCTGGGGAAAAGGGCGCGGGCGGCGGCCCAAAGGTTGGCTACCCTGAATACCGAGGTAAAGAACAATGCTCTGAAGGCCATGGCCAGGTCCTTGAGGGAGCGTTCGGCAGAGATTCTCCGGAGCAATGCCCTGGATATGGAGGCCGGGCAGGCCAAGGGCCTCTCCCGGGCCCTGCTGGACCGCCTCCTTCTTAATGAAAAGCGCATTGAGGAGATGGCTGCCGGTCTGGAGGCCCTCGTCAGCCTTCCCGACCCGGTGGGAGAAATTACTTCCATGTGGACCCGGCCCAACGGCCTCACCATCGGCCGTATGCGGGTGCCCCTGGGAGTAATCGGCATTATTTATGAGGCCCGGCCCAACGTGACGGTGGATGCCGCGGGGCTGTGCCTGAAGACGGGGAACGCCGTGATCCTGCGGGGGGGCTCCGAGGCCATCAACTCTAATCGGGCCATCGCGGGCATAATCGCCGAGGCGGCCATCGCCGCCGGGATACCCGAGGGCGCCATCCAGCTGGTGGAAACCACCGATCGCGAAGCGATACAGGTCATGATGCGCCTCAACGAGTACATCGACGTCCTCATTCCCCGGGGCGGCGCCGGGCTTATCCGCACGGTGGTGGAGAACGCCAGCGTACCGGTCATCGAAACCGGGGTGGGCAACTGCCACGTGTATGTAGACGAAGACGCCGACTTGGAGATGGCGGCCCGGATCGTGGTCAACGCCAAGACCCAGCGGCCGGGGGTCTGCAATGCCATGGAAACCCTTCTGGTGCACCGCAATATTGCCCCCTCCTTCCTGCCGCTGGTGGCACCAAGGCTAAAGGATCTGGGTGTAGAACTGCGGGGTTGCGAAAACACCCGGGCCTTGGTTCCCTTTGCCCGGGAGGCCACCGAAGAGGATTGGGCCACGGAGTACCTCGATCTAATTCTGGCCGTCAAGGTGGTCGACGATCTGGAGGAAGCCATTCAGCATATTTCCACGTACGGCACCAGGCATTCCGAGGCCATCGTGACCAACAACTACGCCCGGGCCCTGGAGTTCCTGCGGCGGGTCGATGCGGCCGCGGTATACGTTAACGCTTCCACCCGCTTTACCGATGGATTCCAGTACGGCTTCGGCGCCGAAATCGGCATCAGCACCCAGAAGCTTCATGCCCGGGGGCCCATGGGCCCGGAACAGCTCACCACCTTCAAATACATTGTCTTCGGCAGTGGACAGGTGCGCCAGTAATTGCTAAAATACTTCTGTAGCACGAGGTAAGCCGGGGGTAAACGATGGCCGCCAGTGGTCTGCAACAGGTGGGCCTGATGGGGGGCACCTTCGATCCCATCCATTACGGCCATCTGGTTGCCGCAGAGGAAGCACGGGACGAGTTTAAGCTGGACAGAGTTATATTCATTCCTTCCGGCCATCCGCCCCATAAGAAGGATTGCCCGGTTACTCCAGCCGAACACCGCTACCGCATGACGGTATTGGCCACGGCCAGCAACCCCCACTTTACGGTGTCGCGTATAGAGATCGAGCGGCCGGGGTTATCCTATACCATTGATACGGTGACGGAGTTCCGCCGTCTGTTGGGCCCCGGGCCCGAGCTTTATTTTATTACCGGGGCCGATGCCATCCTGGAGATCCTGCACTGGAAGGATGTAGAAGACCTCCTGCGGAAATGCCGCTTTATTGCGGCCACCCGGCCGGGGTTTCCTTTGGAGAAGCTCAAGGAACTGAAACCCCAGTTACCGCCCGAGGGGTGGCAGCGTATTCATTTTCTGGAAGTGCCGGCCCTGGCCATCTCTTCCACTGATATCCGCCGCCGGGTGCGGGAAGGTAAAACCATAAAGTACCTGCTGCCTGAGGCGGTGGAGGAATACATCCGGCGGGAAGGCTTATATTTGAGGTGACCTCCTATTGACCATAGGGGGTTTTTCTTCAAGGAGAGGCGCCGGGGATTATGCTTAACCCGGTAGTAGCAGGGGAGTTCTGCCCCGGGGACGGGGAGTATTCGGCCATGGAGGAATACGCCAGACTGCTGGCTCGGAGGCTTTCTCCCGGGCGTATCCGCCACAGCCTGGGAGTGGCCGAGTATTCCGCCCGGCTGGCGGCCAGACACGGCGCGCCGGTGGAAAAAGCCCGGCTGGCTGGATTGCTCCACGATTATGCTCGGGACCTGCCACCGCAGGAACTGATTGCCCGGGCGGAAAGGGCGGGCCTTATCAGCCATGTCGTGGAGAAACGGGTCCCGGTCCTCCTGCACGGCCCGGTCGGGGCCTGGCTCTTACGGGAGGAAGTGGGTATCGCGGACGAAGAAATCCTGCAGGCCGTAAGCCGGCATACCACAGGCGCGCCGAACATGAGCCTGATAGATAAGATAATCTATCTGGCGGATGCCCTCGAGCCGGGGAGGCAATACTACGGTGTGGACGACCTGCGGCGGATGGCGGAGGAAGACCTGGACCGCGCCCTGTTAAAGACCATGGAAAGCGGTATTGTTTATGTGTTAAGAAGGGGGCAGCTTCTCCACCCCGTTACGATAGAAGCCAGGAACTATCTGCTAATCAATCGATAAAGGGGGTTCTATTTGCTTGACGGACGCCCTGCGGGTAGCCCGGGTGGCCGCCCAGGCGGCCAAGGACAAGAGGGGCCGGGAGGTAGTAATCCTGGACATACGTAAAATTTCTTTAATAGCCGATTACTTCGTCATCACCCACGGCACCTCCACCACCCAAGTGCAGGCCATATCCAGAGAAATAGAAGATAAAGTGGCCGAAGCCGGTGGCCGGCTTTTGCGCCGGGAAGGATATACCTCGGCGCGGTGGGTCCTGTTGGATTTCGGGGGCGTGGTGGTCCACGTCTTTTTGGAAGAAGACCGGAGGTTTTACGACCTGGAACGCCTCTGGGCCGATGCAGAGTTGGTAGAGCTGGAAGCATAAAAGGGGTGAAGAGGGGCGACATGGAAGCCAGATACAACTTCAAGGAGATCGAGCCCAAGTGGCAGCGCCGCTGGGAAGCCGACGAGCTCTATAAAGTGGCCGAAGACGAGGGCAAGCCCAAGTTTTACTGCCTGGAGATGTTCCCTTATCCGTCCGGGAACCTGCATATGGGGCATGTCAGGAATTATTCCATCGGCGATGTAGTGGCCCGCTACAAACGGATGCGGGGCTTTAACGTCCTCCACCCCATGGGATGGGATGCCTTTGGCCTGCCGGCGGAAAACGCAGCCATTAAACACGGCATTCACCCGGCGGAATGGACTTGGAACAACATTGCCAACATGCGCAGGCAGCTTATGGCCATGGGCATAAGTTATGATTGGGAGCGGGAAATCGCCACCTGCCATCCCAACTACTATAAGTGGACCCAGTGGCTTTTTCTCCAGATGTATAAGCACGGCCTCGCCTACCGGAAGAAGGCGGCCGTCAACTGGTGCCCTTCTTGCGCCACCGTCCTGGCCAACGAACAAGTAGTAGGCGGAGCCTGCGAGCGGTGCGGCACGCCTGTCACCCACCGGGACCTGGAGCAGTGGTTTTTCCGTATTACCGCCTATGCCGAACGCCTGCTTCAAGATCTGAAGAAGCTGCCCGGGTGGCCGGAGAAGGTTAAGGTGATGCAGGAAAACTGGATCGGCAGGAGCGAGGGCGCTGAGGTAGTCTTTACCGTAGCGGGCAGCGGACAGGAGATCCCGGTTTTCACCACCCGGCCGGACACCCTTTTCGGCGTTACCTATATGGTGCTGGCGCCCGAACATCCCTTGGTGGAGGAGCTGACCCGGGGAACCCCCTATGAGGGACCGGTGAGGGAGTTTGTTGAGGCCGCACGGCACTTGAGCGCGCTGGACCGGACGGCCACGGAAAAGGAAAAGGAAGGCCTGTTCATAGGAGCGTACGCTGTTAACCCCGTCAACGGGCAAAAAATACCCATATGGATTGCCAACTACGTCCTCATGGAGTACGGCACCGGGGCCGTTATGGGCGTTCCTGCCCACGACGAGCGGGATTTGGCCTTTGCCCGCAAGTACGGGCTACCGGTGAAAGTGGTAATCCGGCCCCCGGAGGGGGAGCTGGACGCCGCCACCATGGCGGAAGCTTATGTGGAGCCGGGGATTATGGTCGATTCCGGCCCCTTCAGCGGCCTGCCCAGCGAGGAGGGCAAGGAAAGGATCATCCGCTACCTGGAAGAGAAGGGGATAGGCAAGCGCAGGGTGAATTACAAACTTCGCGATTGGCTTATCTCGCGGCAGCGATATTGGGGGGCACCCATCCCCATAATATACTGCGACCAGTGCGGCACCGTGCCCGTTCCCGAGGAAGATCTGCCGGTGATTCTGCCGGAGGGGGTGGAATTCAAGCCCACCGGAGAATCCCCTCTAAAGGATTGTCCCGACTTCGTTAACACCACCTGTCCCGCCTGTGGGAAACCCGCGCGTCGGGAGACGGACACTATGGACACCTTTGTCTGTTCCTCGTGGTATTTCCTGCGCTACACCAGTCCCCACAGCCGGGAAGTCCCCTTTGAGCGGGATAAAGTGGATTACTGGATGAACGTGGACCAGTATATAGGCGGGGTGGAACACGCTATTCTTCACCTCATGTACGCCCGTTTCTTCACCAAGGCCCTGTATGATTTCGGCCTGGTGGGGGTGGAAGAACCCTTCCAGAACTTGCTGACCCAGGGCATGGTACTGAAGGACGGGGGCAAGATGTCCAAGTCCAAGGGCAACGTGGTGAGCCCGGAGGATATCATCGAGCGCTACGGTGCCGACACGGCCCGCCTGTTCATTCTCTTTGCCGCACCCCCGGAGCGGGATCTGGAATGGAGCGATCATGGAGTAGAGGGGTGTTACCGCTTTTTAAACCGTGTATGGCGGCTGGTGTACAACTACAGCGGAAAAGTACGCGGTGTGGAGGCCGGCCAAGGGGAGATAAAGCTAGGCAGCCGGGCCGACAGAGAATTGTACCGGCTCATCCATGCCACCATTAAAAAGGTCACCGAGGATATCGAGGAGCGCTTTAATTTCAATACCGCCATCAGCGCCATTATGGAGATGGTGAACGGTTTTTACCATTATCAGGATAACGTCCCAGAAGGGGAGCAGAACCTGCCCCTGGTTAAGATGGGGTTGAAGAACCTCGTCACCCTGCTGGCTCCCTTTGCTCCCCATATCGCCGAGGAAATGTGGCAGGGAATAGGGGAAGAGGGGAGTGTGCACCTGGAAAGCTGGCCAACCTACGATCCTCAGGCGCTAAAGACGGAAGAAGTGACCATAGTGGTGCAAATTAACGGCAAGGTCCGGGATCGCCTCCAGGTACCGGCCGGCCTCCGAGAAGAAGATTTAAAGGAAGCAGTCCTCTCGAGGGATAAGATTGCCTCTTTGTTGTCCGGACAGCAAGTTCTAAAGGTCGTGGTAGTACCGGATAAACTGGTGAACATCGCCACCCGGCAGGGCGGCTAGGGAGCGGCCGGCCTCCGGTGTTTCACCCCTTTGGTCTGCGGGTACTCAGATAGGGTAACCCACCGGCCGGCCAGGTTTTTGCGCGCCGAGGACGGGGTCCGGAGACGGCCTTCGGGCGGACACCACAAGGGAAAGGAGCGAGGAGCATGCCGGTAGCCCAGATAACGGTGATACCCTTAGGAGCCCCGGGATCCCCCAGTTTAAGCTCCTATGTGGCCGAGCTGCATCGCTTCTTGCGCGGGGTAGAAGGAATTAAGTACCAGCTTACTCCCATGTCCACGGTCATTGAGGGTGAACTAGACGTGCTCTTCGAAGTCTTTCGCCGCATGCATGAACTGCCCTTCGAGAAGGGAGCCCTAAGGGTGGTGACCAACATCAGCATTGACCAGCGGATAGACAAAAAAGTGACCATGGAAGGAAAGCTGAACTCGGTTAAAGAAAAGCTCGTATGAGAAATAAGCCTTTTCAAATCTTGACAACAACCGGAGTTAAGTTCGATAATTTAAGGGGGCCGGACATGCCGCCCCAGAATAATGCAGGGAGGCCTCAACAGGGCACGTTATGGCTCAGGGGAAATCGAAATTGGTCCACTTTGTGTTGCTCAGTCTCGTTCTCTTTGCTTTTTGGGTGATTCTGTCGGGCAAAATGCAGGCCAAGTACCTCATAATCGGAGCGGCCTCTTCTATTGGGGCGGTCATCCTTACGTGGTCGTTGCTGATCCTGCCCTGGGAGAAGGAACCCGGTGCGAGGGAACAGCGGGGGGCATGGGATCTGCCGTGGCTGAGGCTGCTGGCTTACTTCCCCTGGCTCCTGGGGCAGATAGTGATTGCTAATTTTCAGATCGCCTGGGTCGTGCTCCATCCCCGCCTTCCGATCGATCCCCAACTGGTGTCCTTCCGCAAACACTTCCCTACTCCTATTGCCTACTTTTTGCTGGGTAATTCTATAACCCTCACTCCGGGGACGGTTACTGTAGACCTCGAGGGAGACGAATTTCTGGTTCACGCCCTCATAAGGTCTTCCGCCGAGGCTTTGAAACCGCCGGAAGGAGAAGGGGATATGATACGCAGGATAGAGAGGATTTTTGCGGGCTGAGGAGTATGTCGGGCGGAAAAGCTTGAAAAGGAGTTTATTAATTATGACTTACTTACTTTGGGGACTGCTCGTAGCCTTGAGCCTAAAAATTCTTCTGGTGCTGTACCGGGTGTTAAAGGGTCCCACTATTTTTGACCGTATGGTGGGCCTTGGTGTAATCGGCACCGACGTGATACTCTTGATCCTTTTTATCGGTTTCTTGGCCGACGAAATAGATATGTTTGTGGATATGTCCATTGCCTACGGGGCCCTGGGCTTCATGGGTTATCTCATCGTGGCCAAATATTTCGAGCGGAAAGGGGATCTGGAGGGGTGAGCACCTTCCTGGCGGGCCTTTTTCTGATTGGGGGCCTATTTTTTTCTTTTCGTGGGGGCCGTCGGTTTGCTGCGGCTGCCGGATTTCTATACCCGTGTGCATGCCGCAGGAAAGTGTGATACTTTGGGAATGCTACTTTCCCTCATAGGCCTGATGATCTACCAGGGTTTTAATTTGGTGAGCCTAAAGATTTTAATCATATGGGCTTTCATCCTTTTGGCCAATCCCACCGCAACCCACGCCCTGAGCCGGGCGGCGTGGAAAGTGGGGCTTAAGCCCTGGATGAAGGAGGAAGGTTAGATCGAATGGGTTATCTGTGGCTCGAACCCGTATTCTTGATATTGTTGATTTTGAGCGCCGCGGTGGCCTTGGGGGCCAAGGATCTTCTCGTATCCGTAATTATGTTCAGCGTGTTCAGCTTTGCCGCCGCAGTCCTTTACACCCTCATGATGGCCGCGGACGTGGCCTTTGTTGAGGTTGTCATTGGGGGAGTAACGACCATATTTTATATCTCCGTGCTCTACCGCACCAGGAGGAGGGTGTCTTCGTGACGAGAAAGTTGGGGTACCTTAGCCTGGTGCTGCTGGCGGCGCTTTTCATCTATGTTTCCCTTGATCTGCCGCCGACGGGAGATCCCCATTCGCCGCCAGCCACCCATGTATCGCCCCGCTATATAGAGAAGGCCTACAAGGAAACCGGCGCCGCGAACATGGTGACCGCCGTGTTGGCCGACTACCGCGGATACGACACCTTGGGAGAAACCGTGGTCGTTTTTACCGCAGGCGTAGCCACCCTTCTCCTTCTGGAAGGGGCCTTCAAGTTTAAAAAGCGCTGAGTTTCGAGGCCCGCAGGCTTTTCTTACTCTGCGTCGGCCCTGGGGGCAGATTAGCTCCAGGCTTTGGGATTGGGCAAGGGGGATCCAGATTGAACAAAAGCCGTCCTACCACCATTCTCGACACCTGCGTCCGTCTCATAATTCCCTTTTATCTAGTTTATGCAATTTATGTCCTGGTCCACGGCCACTACAGTCCGGGTGGGGGGTTCCAGGCCGGGGTCGTTTTAGCGGTAAGTGTAATATTGGTGCAGCTGGTGCAGGATCCGAACCCCCGGTGGGGCCTGGGACGGGATGCGGCTGTAGTTTTTGCCTGTTTGGGAACCTTCATGTATGCCGGCATAGGGCTGCTTACCATGGCTTGGGGGGGCAACATGCTGGACTACGGGGTGCTCCCCCTGGGAGAGGTCGAGGCTGAGGTACGGGCCTTGGGAACCTTGGGTATCGAGATCGGGGTGACCATGGCGGTGATGGGTGTGTTTGTAGTTATCTTTAATCTTCTGCGTGGGGAGGAGTAGGGTACTGTGGATGCCATTGCCGGGCATCTAAATTACTGGCTGATCGCGGTTCTTTTCGTCGTAGGGGTGTACGGCCTTGCCTTCCAGGATAATTTGCTGAAGAAGCTCATGGCCCTAAACGTAATTTCCGTATCCACCATAGCCTTTTTCCTTAACCTGGGGCAAAAGGTAGGAGCTAAGGCGCCCATTCTGCCCGGGGGGGTCAAGGGCGGTGAAGCGGCGGCCTATGCCAATCCCCTGCCCCATACCCTTATGCTTACGGCCATTGTGGTGGGAGTGGCCACCACCGGCGTGGGGCTGGCCATGATATACAGGATTTTTAAGCACTATCATACCCTTGAGGAATCAGAGATTTTGAAGGGGATGCGCGAATGACGGAACAATTCCCGGCCTTAATAGTAGTCGCGCCCTTGGTGGCGGCTCTGTTGGTTCCCCTGACGGCCAGGTTGTCGCTGGCCGTGACCTATTGTCTAATCCTGGTTTCCCTCATGGTTTCTTTGACGGGGGCCTTGAGCGCCCTACGGTATTCTTTGGTGGAGGGGGCCTGGCATTATTACTTCGGCGGATGGCCTCCGCCCTGGGGGATAGAGTACGTAGTGGATCCCCTGGCAGGAATTATCACTAGCTTGGTAGGATTATTCGGTATCCTGGTCTTCTTCTACAGTATTCCCTTTCTTGCAGGCAAGGAACCCCGGGAAAAAGGCTATTTTTACTCCCTTTATCTCCTGCTCCTTGCCGGGCTGCTGGGGATAGTGGCTACGGGGGACGTTTTCAATCTTTATGTTTTCCTGGAGATATCCTCCCTGGCGGCCTATGCCTTGATAGCCTTTGGAGGCCATCAAGGGGTGGTGGCCGGCTTCCGTTACCTTTTGGTAGGGACGGCCGCCGGCACTCTATACCTCCTCGGTGTGGGCTATACCTATGCCGTGACCGGCTCTTTAAATATGGCCGATCTTGGCAATCTGCTAGCCTCCCTGCAGAGTTCCCGTCCCGTCATCTTGGCCGTTGCATTGATCGTGACGGGCCTGGGCATTAAAATGGCCCTTTTTCCCTTGTACGGTTGGTTGCCGGATGCTTATTCTCTCTCTCCTCCCGGGGTCGCCCCTTTGATAGCCGGAGTAATGGGTAAGGTCAGCGCCTATGCCCTGTACCGGCTGCTTTACTTTGTTTTCAAACCCGGCGGCCCCGTCCTGCAGGTACTGGACGTAGTAGGCTGGCTGGCCGCGGCGGGAATTATAGTAGGATCGGTCATGGCCATAGCCCAGAAGGAATTCGGCCGTATGCTGGCTTATTCCAGTGTATCCCAGATGGGCTACATCGCCTTGGGTATAGCCATCGGCAATGCCGCCGCTCTTACCGGAACCCTCTTGCACATCTTCAGCCATGCCGTGGCCAAGGGATGTCTCTTCATGGTAGCCGGCAACGGCAGTTGGTGGGGCAGGAGGAAGATATCTGAAATGGCCGGCATGAGTAAGGCCATGCCCCTGACCTCCGCCACCCTGGTGGTGGCCTCCCTTTCCATGGTGGGGTTGCCCCCGACGGCCGGATTTTTCAGCAAGTGGTATTTATTGATGGGGGCCGTAGAGAAGGGGAGCTGGATATATGCGGTTATCCTGGTAATCAGCAGCCTTTTGACCGCTATTTATTTCTTCCGGGTGCTGGAGCATGTCTATCTAAAAAAAGACCCGGGAGCCTCCCTCGGGACGCCGGCAGAAGAAGGCCGGAGTCTGAGGGGATGGGAATTAGCCCCCAGTATGCTTGTGCCCACTCTATTGCTGGGCCTCGGAATCCTAGCCCTGGGATTGTTTAACGCCCCCTTTGTGGACGGGTTGCTAAAATTTAGCCTTCCTTGGAGGACATGGTGATGACAGCGGAGTTCTTTCTAGCCAATCGACCGCTGTGGGGCGTACTGATTTCCATGGCGGCGGCAGGTCTTATTCTCCTAAATGATCGCCGTCCCCTTATACGAGAAAGTATAACCATGCTGGCGGCCGCAGGGAAGTTTATCATTGTTTTGAGCATGTTGCCCGAGGTGCTGGCGGGCAAACTGGTGGAGACTGTACCCTGGACCGCCGCGGCAGGCATTTCCCTGCATTTCAAAGCGGATCCCCTCGGATTGCTTTTTGCCCTGCTGTCGTCCGGCCTGTGGATAGTGACCTCGGTTTACAACATAGGCTATATGCGTGCCATGCGGTACGGCCACGAGACGGGGTATTATGCGGCCTTCGCCCTCTGCCTTTCGGCGACCATGGGCATTGCCTTCGCCGCTAATCTGCTTACCTTTTTCATCTTCTACGAGATCCTAACCATAGCCACGTATCCCTTAGTTATCCATGCCCGCACCGATGAGGCCGTTGCCGGAGGCCGCAAATACCTGGTATATACCCTGGCGGCCGGACAATTGCTGCTGCTGGCCATAGTCGGTGTGCAGATAATGGTTCCGGAGGCGGAGTTTACGCCTGGCGGATTTTTGGCCGGGCAAGCACCTCCGGCCCTATTAGGAGTACTGTTTATCTTATTCATGGCGGGGGTCGGCGTCAAGTCAGCCATTATGCCGCTGCACGGGTGGCTGCCTACGGCTATGGTGGCACCTACCCCGGTCAGCGCATTGCTCCATGCGGTGGCGGTGGTCAAGGCAGGGGCCTTTGGCGTGCTGAGGGTAGTAGGCTATGTGTTCGGACCTGAGCTCATCAACTCCACCGCCTCGGGCAAGATACTGGTCGGATTTGCGGCGGCCACCATTATCTTGGCTTCGCTGCGGGCCCTGGCGGAAGACAACTTAAAGCGCCGGTTGGCTTATTCTACCGTAGGCCAGTTATCTTATATCGTGCTGGGGGCCGGGTTGGCCACGCCTTTGGCCTTTCTGGGCGGCATAATGCACATAGTAGCCCATGCCTTTATGAAGATCACCCTGTTCTTTTGCGCCGGGGCGGTGTATGCTACTGCGCATAAGGAAAGGGTGAGCGAAATAGGTGGGACGGGCAAGGAGATGCCCGTAACCATGGCCGCCTTCTTGTTAGGCTCCCTGGGTATAGCCGGCATACCCTTTTTTGCCGGGTTTGTTAGCAAATGGAACCTGGGTCTGGGCGCCCTGGAGGCCGGGAATATTTTTGTTATCCTGGTCCTGATAGCCAGTGCCCTGTTATCTACGGGCTATCTGCTGCCGGTAGCCATCCAGGCCTTTTTCGGCCGGAGCTCTGGTACCCATCACGGCGGAGAGGCCAAACCTTCGCTCCTCTATCCCCTGGTCATCACGGCCTGTATTTCCATCATTCTGGGCGTATTTCCCAATATAGGGCTTAAGTTTTATGAATTGGCCCTAGCCGCGGTTCAGAGCGTGTTCGGGGCCACCTCTAGCATAGCCATGGGAGGGCAGTGAGGGTGACAAGAGGGTTTTTCTACCTTATGGTGATCCTAGTAGTATTTTCTACGTTGCTGGAAATAGCCTTTTTTGATCCCCACCACGTATATTTCCCCTGGTACCTGCCCGGTTTCGACGCGCTAATAGGATTTATAGGGTGTACGGCCATTATTTTCTTCGCTAAGGGGCTGGGCAAGCGCTTCCTCCAGCGCCAGGAGACTTACTATGAGGAGGAAGAAGAAAATATCCTGAAAAAGGTGATGGTCGGTAACCATGATTGAAGCCCTACATCCTTCGCTGATTCTAGTGGCGACGGCGGCAATAATCCTCCTGCTGCCCCACCGGCTGCGCCAGATCTTCTTGGTGGCCGGACCTCTCTTGGCCGTAGCGGCGGTGGCCCATATGTCGCCGGGTACGCTGGTGGCCGGGGAAGTGCTGGGGTATAAGCTGGTATTCCTCAAGGCCGATGCCCTGTCCCTGGTGTTCGGCCTCATATTCAGCATAATGTCCCTCCTGGGGGGGGTTTACGCCCTCCACGTCACCCGGCGGGGAGAACATATGGCCGCGCTCCTCTATGCGGCCGGTTCTCTGGGAGTGGTATTCGCGGGGGATTGGATAACCCTATTTTTCTTCTGGGAACTAATGTCCATCTCGTCGGTCTTTCTAATCTGGTACCGGAATACCGCAAGATCCCTGAAGGCCGGTTTTAGATACCTTCTGGTGCACTTCTTCGGGGGCAACCTCCTGCTGCTAGGGGTTCTTCTCCTGGTGGGAAGCGGCAACCCGGCAGTGGGGACTCTTACCGGTACGGGCCACCCGGCCTTCTGGCCCGTTCTTTTAGGCGTGGCCGTTAATGCCGCCATACCGCCCCTCCACGCCTGGCTTACGGATGCCTATCCCGAAGGTACGGTAACCGGCAGTGTGTACCTGAGCGCCTTTACTACCAAGGTGGCCGTTTACGTCTTAGTGAGAGTCTTCCCCGGCGCCCCGGTGTTACTTTGGGCCGGGACAATAATGGCCCTCTACGGCGTCATTTATGCGGCTATGGAAAACAATATTCGCCGCCTGTTGGCCTACCACATTATCAGCCAGGTGGGATACATGGTGGCCGCCGTGGGTATAGGGACCGAGATGGGACTGAACGGGTCCGTGGCCCATGCTTACAGCCACATCCTCTACAAATCTCTGCTGTTTATGGGCACCGGGGCCGTAATTTACGCTACGGGCAGAGAATGGATGACCGAGTTGGGCGGTATCGCCCGGTTTATGCCTTTTACCGCCCTCTTTTACACGGTGGGTGCCCTATCCATTTCGGGCGCACCCTTGTTCAACGGTTTCATCAGCAAATCGGTGGTGATTTCCGCCGCGGCCAAGAGCGGCCTTCCCGCCGTGGATTTTCTTTTAACCCTGGCCAGCGTGGGCACCTTTTTATCCATAGGATTGAAACTGCTCTATTTCACGTTTTTCGGAGAGGATCAGGGTATAAAACCGCGACCTCTCCCGTTCAACATGCATTTGGCCATGGCCATGAATTCCCTATTGTGTCTTCTTTACGGTATTTTCCCGGGGCTGTTGTACTCCCGTTTACCCTATCCCCTCGAATACGAACCTTATACCGTCGACCATATCATGTCCTCGGTCCAACTTCTGGCAGCTACGGCGGCGGCCTTTTGGCTCTTGCTGCCGCGCCTGGACCGCAAAATCGTCATCTCCCTCGACACGGATTGGGTGTACCGCAAACCCCTGGCCGTCTTGCTCTACTTAGTGGTGGGAGCTATAACGGGGCTGCGGGAAGCCTTGTACAGGTGTCTTTCTTCCGCCTATGTCAAGGTGACCCCCTATTTCGCCAATCCCTACCTGTTCATGAGCTTTCTCCGTTCCGGTCCGGGCGAGGGAGCCGGAAACGGGGAAGGGGCGGCTTACGACCCGGGCCGTTACGGCCAGCCCCTGGGAGTCAATGTATCCCTCGCCGCCGTTGTGATAGTGGCGGTGACGGTTTTCCTTCTCTGGCGGTCTACGACTCCGTAAAAGTTATATCAGCGGTCTGATATATCTCCGCGCCGTTTTAAGAGGGAGCCTGGGAAAGGCTCCTTCGCATCGTATATGGACGTCAAAGACAACAAACCTCCCCGGGGTGAAGGGAATGTGGGAGTGGGACAACAGAGTCCGCTGGGTGATGGCCGTGGTGGCCGCCGTACTCCTCTTCGGAGGGGGTATAATCTACGAGCGGTGGCGTCTGGGGCAGGAGACGGCGGTTCCGGTAGTGGAGAAAGGCGAGGAAGCGGATCTTAGAAAGGCTACGGAGGCCGGGGCGGCTCCTCGGGAAGAAAAGACCGTTAAGGTCCATGTAACCGGGGCGGTAGAGCGCCCCGGCGTGTATCAGTTGCTTGAGGATGCCCGGGTGGCCGAAGCCGTACACCTTGCCGGTCCCCTGCCGGAGGCGGATGTCCATGCTCTAAACCTCGCTGCACCTCTGATGGACGGCCAGCAGATCGTAGTGCCGCGAAAGGGAGAAGAGGGACAGAGTGTGTTCCCTTCTTCTGTGGCGGGCGGGGCGGGAAGTAAGGTGAACATAAACAGAGCCGATGTCAATGAGCTGGCTACCCTCCCCGGCATAGGTCCTACCCTGGCGCGGCGTATCGTGGAGTACCGGGAAAAGCACGGACCCTACCGTTCCGTGGAAGACATCCAGAACGTATCAGGCATCGGGCCCAAGAGATTTGAAGACATAAAGGATTTGATCACTGTCTATTGATCCGCCGGAGGGCCAAGACTTTCCCTTGACAATATGCGGGCGAGCAGGATAAACTGACGTTGTGATTCGCTGCTGGCAGGGGAAGGATTAAGAAGAATGAACTTATGGCAGGCTTTAGTCTTGGGGATTGTGCAAAGTTTGGGCGAGTTCCTACCCATCTCCAGCTCGGCCCACCTGGTCCTGGTGCGCTGGCTTTTCGGCTGGCCGGAACCCGGCTTAACCTTTGATGTGGCCCTCCATGTTGGTACGCTGGTAGCCGTTCTGGCCTACTTCTGGCGAGAGCTCATGGAAATCGTTCGGGATGGCTTAATACGGCCCCGCAGCCGGGAAGGCCGGCTGTTTTATTACCTTCTTTTGGCCTGCGTTCCCAGCGCCCTCTTCGGCGTAGCCCTGGAAGAACAGGCCCAAACGGTGTTCCGGACGCCTGTGCTGATTGCCCTGGCCCTGGCTCTCATGGGCGTTGCCCTGTGGGCGGCAGACAGGGTGGGGCCCAAAACCAGGCAGATGGAAAATATCACCATGGCAGACAGCCTTCTGGTCGGGCTTTCCCAGGCCCTGGCCATTATTCCCGGGGTTTCGCGTTCGGGCATTACCATGACGGCCGGCCTCCTTACCGGCATGAGCCGGGAGACCGCCGCCCGGTTTTCTTTTCTCCTTTCCGTGCCCATTATTGCCGGCGCCGCCGTCTGGGAATTTAGGCACCTGTCTTGGGGGGAGGTGGATGCGGCCTTCGTGGTGGGTATCGTCACCTCGGCGGTCGTGGGCTTCCTGGCCATCAAGTTCCTCTTACAGTACCTGCGCCGGGGAAGCTACCTCCTCTTCGCCTGGTACCGCCTGGCCCTCGCGGCCCTGGTAATATTGGTAGAGGTATGGCGCGGCTAAGCCAGTTGCAGGGGGAGTTGGGAGCGTGATAAAATACAGCGGGGAGGTGAGGAGTAAGTGGCCAACACCAAGTCGGCAAAAAAGCGCATAGAAATTACGCGTAAGCGCACTATGCGCAATAAAGCCATCAAGTCCAAGGTAAAAACGGCCATCAAGAAGTTCGAGGTGGCCTTAGCCGGCGGAGAACTGGAGCAGGCCAGGGAAAAGCTGGTCGAGGCCATTAAAACCCTGGATAAGGCGGTAACCAAAGGTGTTTTACATCCCAATACGGCGGCCAGAAAGAAGTCCCGCTTGCAATTGCGGTTCAACCGCCGGGCTGCCGGCTAAGAAATTTATGGCATTCGAGAGTATTCCCCCCTTTCTCCTGCCATACTAAATACCGGGGTAGAAAGGGGGGATTTAATTTGCCGGAAAAAGAGAAGAAGAAAGGTAGGCAAGGCCCCGGCCCTGCGACAGGCCCCGCACCGGGGCCCACGGACGTCGAACTGGGGCCGGAAGTTACCCCCGGGCCGGTGTTTCCCGGGCGGGGAGCCCGGGAGGGCCGGGAAAAGGAACGCGGGAATTAAGAACCGGGGAAACGGGGCTACCCCTCCCGTTTCCCCCTTTTTACGGCGGCCCAAATGGCCCGTTCGAGGAGGAAAGGCGGAGGGCCGGCACCGGTTTTAAGGTCGACATCGGTTTGGAGGAAGAGCTCCAAAACTTCCGCCGCCCCTTCCCGGGAAAACCGGGCCGCCTGCCTGGCTACCTTGCGGGCCACAAAGGGGGGCAAGCGAAGGATGGAGGGGAGGTCTGGTGATTCCAGTCCGGTCAAATGGGCCTGCAGGATCAGCCGGAACTGGCGAACCATCATTCCCAGAATACCTAGGGGAGATTCCCCTTGGGCCAGAAGGCGGCGGCAGAGGCCTATGGCCACTTCGGCCCGGCCGCTGCCCAGGGCGTCTACCATTTGAAAAATGGCATCGGAGGCCAGGGCGGAAGGTACCAGGGCCTGAACCTCCTTCAAGGTTATAGGCTTTCCGGGAGGGAGATATAGGTCCACCTTGGCAAGCTCTAATACCCCCTGCTGGAGGTTGCCGGCAGCCTGCGCCAGGGCCATGGCCGCGGGTCCTTCCATTCTACGGCCCATCCTTTGGGCTTCCTGGGCCAACCACCGCGCCAGGGCTCCCGGCTTCAAAGGCTCAAACTCCACACAACGGCCTACCTTCTGGAGCAACCGGAAGGCCTTCCCCCGCTTATCTATATTTCCGGTAGCCGTTAGGACCAGGCAGGCCGCCGGGGAAGGGTTTTCTAAGTAACCGACGAGGGCATCAATCTCCAGCCGCGCGTTCTTAACGAGAATTAATCGCCTAGGACTTAAGACCGGGGGCGTGCCCGCCAGTACCAAAAGGCTTTCGGGAGCAAGATCGTCGCCGGCGAACTCCTGGTAATCGAAGGGCTCTGCTTCCGGGGATAAGAGGGATTCTTTAATAGCTTGGACGGCTTGGGCCACCAAATATTTTTCCTCGCCGTACAGTAAATATACGGGTGCCACATGGCCCGCGGATAATTCCTGCAGGAGTTCCGGCCAGGTCATTCTCGTCCCCTCTCCCTTGGTATAGCGTCTGCTAGAGGCTCGCCGGTGGCCATGGCTTTTCCACTGGTAAGGGAGGCCCCTTCGCTTCTACGCCCGGGTACACCGCCGGAAGGGGCTTCGGACTTTTTTTCCAAGGGTATGGTTATGTTTATACTGGTACCCTTACCGGGTGCCGTAATGACTTTCATATTTCCCTTTAAGAGTTGCACCCTTTCTTGCATACCTAAGAGGCCGTAACCTCCGCCTTCCGGGCGCTTTTGAAGGGCCGCCGGATCAAAACCCTTGCCTTCGTCCCGTATACTGATACTTATTCTGTTGGGTAGCATTTCCATTTTAACTAAAGCCCTTGCAACCCCGGCATGCTTCCGGATATTGTTCACGGCCTCTTGAATTATCCGGAAAAGGGCTACTTCCAGGGTACGGTCCAGGCGGCGTTCCCGGCCGAAAAACAAGAAGTCGACCTCCAGCCCGTGCTGTTCCTTATAAGTTGTGAAATACCTCTCCAGGGCAGGGACCAGCCCGATGTCGTCCAGCACCATGGGCCTGAGGTCGAAAATGATCTTGCGCATATCCTGCAGGCAAAGGCTGGCGATATTTTGTAGGGCGTGGAGTTCTTCCCGGATCTGCCCGGAATTCCGGTTCAAGAGCTCCAGGCAGTATTCGGCCTGCAGGGCAATGTGGGCCAGGGATTGGGCCGGCCCGTCGTGGATCTCCCGGGCCACTCTCTTGCGCTCTTCCTCCTGGGCCCAAATAATACTGAAAACCAGTTGCTGGGTTTGCTGCAGCTCATCCAGCTTCAGGCTTAGACCCTGCAGCTCGCCGGTGAGATAACTGAGGATAACCTTCACTTGGGAGGCAAGCTGTTCGGCCTTTTGAACGGTCAGTTGCAATCGTTGGCTGCTCCTCTCCAGGTGATTACGCCGGTACTGCAGCATCTTCTCCTTATCCCTAAGCTTAATCAATTCTATCTGCAACTGATATGCCGCATCGTAGGCTTCTTTTATATCCTGTTCCTTATATCGATAAAAATCCTTGCTAACTTCCGCCAGGCGGAGCCGGGCCTTCTTTTCGGCCCTTTCAAGGTGGTCTACTTCCTCGATGACCGCCTGTAAGGATTTCTTTACCTCTTCCAGTTCCCTGCTAACCTGTCTCGCTTCCGCCTGGGCGTTTTCGGCAATCTCCTGGATTTGATACCGGCTGCGCTCGAGGGCTTCTACGGTTTCCTTCAGGATGCGATCGAGCATGCTGGCCTCCAGCACCGCCCTCACCCCGTACTCCTTGTTCTCCCTGCCGGGTTCCCCTTTGAACGCCCTGGTGACTAACGTTACCGGGCTTCCCCTAAAGTATAACCTTACTCACGACCCTCTCCAATCCCCTGCAGGTTGATAACCTTACCTTCCAGACGAAGGAAAGCCATATATACCCGTACTCCGGGACAGCGTTCTCTGATAATCTCGGCTGCCACCTCCTTGTCCTACCGTTGGCGGGCCGGTTGCTCTTCTAGAGGTACGTTGCCTAATCCGTAAGCGCCGTAGTCCGCCAGCCCCTTCTGCCGCAACCACTCGGCAACAGCTTCCTGTATACGGAAGTCCATGCAAGTTAATACACATGCCTGGTAGTTAAGCATTACAGCACCTCTTTCTTCGTCGGGGTTAATCGAGGGCCCTCGCGGTGCACATTTGCCGTCCGCCGTATTCTAATTCGTAAGACTTCAGGCGGCTGATATTACCGCCCTTAAACAGGGGGCCGGAGGAGGGCCGCGGTTTTACTTTTCCGGTACTCACGGGAGAGGCGGGTCGTGATGGGACCCGGCTCGCCGGTCCCGATAGGACGGCCGTCTACGTAAGTCAAAGGCATAATCTCCATAAGGCTGTTGGTTAAGAAAGCTTCCTCGCCGTCAAAGAGTTCTCCGGGGGATAGAGGCTTTTCTTCTACCTTCAAGCCTAGCCGCAAGGCGAGCCTTAAAACCCGGTTGCGTACCAACCCTGGTAAAGGGCCGCTGGACAGATCAGGGGTGAAAAGGATACCCTGTCTAACTATAAACACGTTGGTACGGCTGCCTTCGGCCAGGAAACCGTCGAGATTAAGTAAAAGGGCCTCCTGGGCCCCTAGGCTGCGGGCTTCGTTCCAGGCCAGAAGATATTCCAGGTAATTCATAGTTTTAAGGAAGGAGAGGGGAGAATGGTGGTTTTTTCTAATTTTAGAGATACAGGCCGCATAACCGCGGCGGTAATCTTCTAAAGAATACGGGAGGCCGGTTTGGGCGGTAACTAATACGTGGTAGCCGGTGCTTCCCAGGAGCAGATTAAGTCGGACCCGCCCCAAGGCCACACGGTTGGCTGAGAGGGTAGTCTTAACAGCCTGTTCCAGGAGATTTGGGTCAGGGGTTTGCCAGCCCAAAAGCTCACTACCGGAAAGCAGCCGCTTAAGGTGTTCCTCAAGGAAAAGGGGTATCCCGTTTTCTACGCGAATGGTTTCAAACAAGCCCGCTCCGTAAAGGAAACCAGGTTCGGCGGGGTTTATATCGATATCCTCAACGATTTTCAGGATACCGTCAAAATAAAGGAAGTTGGGCATTAAAGCTTCCCTCTTCAAGCAATTGGCATTTATAGCCCCAGCGCCTTAAGGAGACCATGGGCCTTATCGAGGGTTTCTTGATATTCCCTCAGGGGATCAGAATCCGCCGTTACCGCCCCTCCCGTCTGAAAGTATGCCCTTTCTCCTGTAAGAAGGAAGGTGCGGATGAGTATGTTCCAATCCGCCTCTCCATCAAATCCTACATACCCTAGAGACCCTGTATATGCGCTCCGGCGTACCGGCTCTAGCTCTTCTATAATCTCCATGGCTCGTACCTTGGGTGCTCCGGTTATAGACCCACCAGGGAAAGTAGCTCGCCATAAGTCTACCATATCTTTATCTTTGCGCAAAACGCCGGTTATGGTACTTACCAGATGAAAGACGCTGGCGTATTCTTCCAGCACAAAGAGTTCGGGTACCTTTACCGAGCCTACTTCGCAAACCCTACCCAGGTCGTTGCGCTCAAGATCTATTATCATAACCAACTCTGCACGGTCTTTTTCGCTCTCCCACAGCTCCTTGCGCAAGGCTTGGTCTTCGTCAGGTGTACGACCCCGGGGCCTGGTACCTTTGATAGGCCTGGTTTCTACTTGGCCTTGGCTTACCCGCAAGAATCTCTCTGGAGAAGAGCTTACAATAACCCCTTCTTCTAGGGGCAAATAAGCAGAGAAGGGTGCGGGGTTATACTTGCGGAGACGGAGGTATAATTCCCAGGGGTGAAAGGAGAGCCTCGTCTCAAATCGCTGGGATAGGTTTACTTCAAAGATGTCCCCGGCGGCTATATAGTCCTTGGCGCGTTCCACAGCCCGGCAATACGTTTCCCGGGTAAAGAGGGAAGAAACATCATCTCTCTCATTGTTTTTTCTCGTATTCAGGGTAGGCAAAGGACGGACTCTTGACAGCCGCTCCTTTACTTCCTCCAGACGGGTACGGGCTAACTGGTAAGCCGCACTACCGGAGGCGGGAAAACCGTGTGTTACCACATACACCTTTCCCTCCTGGTGATCGATACCAACTACTGTGCCATGAAAGGCCAAGTAAGTTTCCGGGAAGGGCAGATCGTCCTTGGCCCACTGGGGTAAGCGTTCAACGTAGCGGCCCAAATCATAGGCCAGGTAACCCACGGCTCCTCCCATAAAGGGTAGCGGTTGGGGTTGGCCAAGGGGCTGCCGATATCTTAAGAGGAGGCGGCGTATTGCGTTCCATGGGTTATCCAGGACGGGAACCTTTCCTTTACCTTTTTCTTCTATTATGGCCTGAAATCCCTTAGTCTTGAGGATTAGAAAGGGATCCCACCCTAGAAAAGAGTAGCGTCCCAAACGGGGATGATGTAAAGTACTTTCCAGAAGAAAGCTACCAGGGCGGCCGCCGGTTAAAGTTATATATAAGGCCGCCGGGTCAGGTGGGGCCTTGACTTCCGTGACCAAGAAAGACGCAGCTGAATTCGTCATACTTATCACCATAAATTCTTATAGCACAAGTCTGCGATAAAGGCTAGACTGGGCACTTCTCCGGAAATTGCGGGAAAATGAAGGTTAAAGATCAATTTATGTCTTAAAATCTTACATCAGACGGTTTCCAGATAGTTCCAGGGAAGGCCTACCGGTACGCTGCTGGGGCTGGCCGGGCAATACCGCCGACATGGCGGTAATCGAGCAAGTCAAAAAGGACCTGGTGGGCTGGCAACTGGGCCGGGTCATCACCGTTGTTGACCGCGGAGAGACGGAACGTTAAAGGGCCGATCCGTTCTTCGATATGCCCTTTACCACCCAGAACTTTTGTTTCTATTCCGGCATTAACCTGTACCACGGTGGATGTTCCCTGCGGCACAAGGTTGTTAACCAGTTCCCGGCCGGGGAACCTGGCTTTCCGGGTTAAAAAGGCTACCATCTTCTCCCAGGTAGCAGGCGACTGCGGGCATAGTCTTTTTTAACCTCAGTTATAACACATTCCACCACTTCTCCGGGGAGGGCGTAGGGCACAAATACAACCTGGCCGCTGTTTGTGCGTCTTACTCCTTCTCCCCGGTGGGAAGAGCCTGTAATGGTTAATGTGATTTTCTGTCCCATTAGTGGTCCTATAACCATAGCCTGAAAACGGTGAATAGCAAAATGGCCCTCAATGGCCTTGGTGGAAATCTACCTTAAAATAATTCTACCATATTGCCGTCTAAATATAAAAAGGCTAAGTGTACCTCAAGATGTGGGTGGCGTTCCTTTAGGATCTGGGCGGCCTCCTGCATATCCTGGTACTGTAGCTTGAGCTGCTCGGCTACAGGTAATTCTCCCAGACCATAAGCGCCGCAGTCTTCATGGTGGATGATATAAACTTCTTTAATTTGGTGGAGCTTTATGGAAGTTTCTATCAGGAACAATTTGCCTCCTTGCAGGAAGTTGCGGCTGGCGCCAGGGAGGGCTATATAGTCGTAGTTGCCTTGCAAGCCCTTTTCTTGGAGCCATCTAGCTATGGGGTATTGGATGCGGAAGTCCATACAAGTTAAAACGCAAGCCTGGCACTGAACCATATTTGACCTAGCACCTCCCGGGAATTAATTATAAACCTTGGCTCCCACATTTGCTATAGTCAGGACGTAGCTGGAAAGATGATTTTTCTGCAGGTAAGAGGGCCGTCTCCCACATCTGCTATATTGAGGTCGTAGCCACTGGGACTGCTGGACCCGACAAAAAAACACGGGACTGACAGATTTCCACCTTGCCCGGCCTGCCGCAGATACTGCCGGGCCCCACAGTGACCACCACGACGGGTTCGCGAACCTCGCCTGGTCTGGGCAGCCCCGAAAACACCCTGCTGCACTTTTACCACAAAGCTAAGGTAGCACTACCAATTCCTTTCCGCCCAGCATGCTTTCAACCTCGATACGCTTACCGTTGCTAAGGCAGGTTATGGCTCCCTGGAGATCGGTGCGCAAGACAGGCACCCCTCTTTTCTGCCAATAATCCAGCACTTCGGGTGCCGGGTGTCCGAAGTTGTTCCTTACGCCTACCGAAATGACGGCCACTTGAGGATCTACTTGTTCCAAGAACCCTTCGTGGAGGCCGTTCCGGCTGCCGTGGTGGGGAACTTGAAAGATTGTGCTGGCCGGAACGATCCCGCAGCCCGCCAGGTCGGCCATAGCGTCGGCCTCGATATCGCCGGCGAATAAGAAGGCTGTGCGGCCGTACTGAAGGTGGATTACCAGGGAACGGTTGTTGTCGCCGAAAGGGGCCTTAGACCCGGGGACGGGGTGAAGAAACCGGAAGCGGACGGATGGATCCAACCGCAGGGTATCCCCGCGGCCGGCTTCCTGCCAGGGGATTTCCCTGGCCCTTAGCCGGTTTAAGAAAGGTTCATACGCCTGTTGGAAAGTGCCTTCTAGAGGCGGCACTACCACCAGGGTTACGGGTATTTCCTCCACCACGGCCAGGAGACCCCCCAAGTGGTCCGCATCGGGATGGGTGCTGATCACCACGTCTAGGGCTTTGATCCCCTGCCGGCGCAGGAAAGGCACCACCACTTTACGCCCGATTTCCTCTCCCATATCTTCGCCGGGCCTGCCGCCACCGTCTATTAATACGTGCTTACCCCCGGGAGTGGCGATAAAAACAGCATCCCCCTGTCCTACGTCTAAGAAGGTTACTCGGAGGTCCCGGGGCGGGGAATTGAGGAAGAATATTAGGGCTAGGGTACAGGTTGCCAGGAGCAGGAAAAGGGGCCCGCGGAGCCGGCCTGCCAGGTACCTGGACCGCCACCACAGAAAGCGAGGGTGATCCCACCGCAGGTATGCTTCCCGCAGGAGGATGAGGGCCGCATAATACGCGGCCATGAGACCCCAGGAGGGGGTGGCCACGGTTAGGGATACGCCGGGGATGTTTCCCAGCAGGGATAGGGACCCCAGAAGTACCCGGAGTAAGGGTTCCAAGCCCGCCGTCAGTACCGCGGCCAAGGGCGCGGAGAACTGGGCCAGTATAAAGGCGGCAAGGCCGATAATTACGATGAGACCGACGGGAACGAGGGCGATGAGGTTGGCCGGAAGGCTCAAAAGGGGAAAGATATTAAAATAATAGGCTATCAGAGGCCAGACGGCCAGTTGGGCTGCCAGGGGAACGATCAAGTACTGCCTACCGGGTAAAGGGGAGAAAAGGCCGTCGAGGAGGGGATACAGGTAGACGATGCCCCAGGTTGCCAGAAAGGAGAGTTGAAATCCGGGATCGTAGAGAGATCGGGGCCGCCACAATAGGATAAGCAAGGCGGCCAGGGCGAGGGAAGTATAAAAGGAGGCCCGCTCCCGCTTCCAGTAGGCCAGGAGACCGAAACTGCCCATAATGGCGGCCCTGGTAACCGAGGGTGTAAAGCCCACTACGGCGGCATAAGATATAAGGCCGGCCGTACCCAGGCCTACTGCCGCGGGCAGGGGAACACCCAGGAGGCCGGCCAGGGACATGATGAAGAGCAGGACAAAGCCGGCATGCAGGCCGCTTACGGCAAACAGGTGGAACACTCCCAAGTGTCGAAAGGTATCGGCGACCTCTGCCTCCAGGTACTCCCGGTCGCCGAAGATAAGGGCCTGGAGGAGCCCGGCCTCGCGGGGGGGCAGGGTGGTTTGGAACACCTGCCGGGCATTGTCCTTGGCTGCCAGAGCTAGGCGCACCAAAGGATTTCCACCTTCCCGGCCCATTTTCATCACGGCGTCCGGCCGGTTTATGAACATTTGGTTATAAATATAATTCCTGGCCAGATATGCGCGGTAATCCAGCTCGCCGGGGTTTCGGGCTAAAGGAGGGGCTACCAGCTGGCCGTGGACACGGAGGACGTCGCCGTAGCGGTAAAGAGGCTGCTCGCCGGAGTTTCCGGGAGAGGTGTAGAGGACCACCTGTACCCGCTCGTTTACTTTTTTCTGATAAGCGTCCTGGCGGATTTCCCGGGCCGCCAGAGTATACACGATTCGTCCGGGATAAACTTGGGGGTCTTTCACCACTACGCCGGTGAGGTCTAGAAAGGTGTTGCGGTCCTGGGCCAGGCTGCTTTGGCGGTGGTAGGTATCCCAGGTGCCGACCAGGAGCCCCAGAAATAAAAAGCCTGCCAGGAAGAAGCCCCATCCTTCGGCCCTGGGGGGAGGTTTGCGCAAAAGATAAGCCAGTCCCCAGCAGGCAACGGCCAGGGCCCCGGTCCACCAGGGCTTCAGGGGGACGACCGGTACCAGGAGCAATCCGGCTACATAGGCCAGGGCGATCATCGTGGGGAAGTTGGCCGGCATACC
Source organism: Peptococcaceae bacterium (assembly GCA_003509545.1). GTDB lineage: Bacteria > Bacillota > DSM-521 > Neomoorellales > Neomoorellaceae > UBA12545. The sequence continues at coordinate 715 of DOLC01000057.1, read as the reverse complement.
ATAAATTTCGCCAGAAATTGTCTATTTCCTCCCGCCGGTGGCCGGTAAAGCTTTGGGATGCCCGTCTTCCGGTGGGACGTCACCCGGTCTGAACAATGTTGAGGAAGTGATGGAGGATTCTCGCCGTTATACCCCATACGGTGCGGCCGTGGATGTCGTAGAACAGCTCCGGCCAGACGGCCGGGCGCCAGGGATAATTCCGTCCCTGGGGAATTCTATGGAAGGGGAAGGTTTCCGGAGGGTGGACCCGGAAGGTTATTTCATGGTATTGGGGTACAAGGGTCAAAAGAAAAGGGAGTTCGGCGACAAAAACCTCTTCTACTTCTGCCGGGTTGGGGCGGATGGCTTCGGGTTTCCGTAAGAAGCCGGCAAAGGGATAAATAATCTGGCCGAAGGGGGAAACCAAGACATCTAGGCTTCCCCAAACTTCCAAATCGGCAGGGTCGAGGCCCAGCTCTTCACAGGTTTCCCTCACCGCCGTATCTTCTTCGCAGGCATCGGCGGGGCTAACGTGTCCTCCGGGGAAACATATTTCTCCGGGTTGGGTTAACAGTTTGGGGGACCGGACGGTAAAAAGGACGGAGCAGGAACCCTCCTTAGGGGTCAATAAGGGGATGAACACGGCAGAAGTACGGTACCGCCCGGCGTCCAGGAGCCCCCTCCGGTGTCGTCCGATTTTTTCCTTTACACTTTCTAGTACTACAGCGTCAACTGC
>DOLC01000011.1 GCA_003509545.1 Peptococcaceae bacterium | reverse complement strand
AAAAGTCCTGCCCGCGAGGGAAACCATAAGCGAGCGAAAGCCAAGCAGGCCGGAATCAAAACTGGGGATGGGCCAGCCCTGGAACGGGTGGAAAAGAGACCTTAAGGCAGTTCGGCTGTTTCCCTTTAAGCCCGCCCGGAATAAAGTAACAGGGGAACAATATACAGCCCATTAGGGGGAGGCGACAGTCGGCATGCTCAGGGACAAGGGAGATTACGGAGGAGGGGGCTGGCAGGAGATCCTGGAGTTTCCCCTCCAGGGGCGGCTGCAGAAGCCGCGCCGGCAAGGCCTGACCATGGTTATTGACAAGGGCATGGGCCTGGCCCAGGTGCAGGACCTGCTGCTGGTGGCGGCACCTTATATTGATTTTATAAAGCTCGGCTTCGGCACCTCGGTGTTTTATCCGGCCGATCTCCTGAGGGAGAAAATCGGGCTGGTCCGCTCCTACGGGGTCGATATCTTCCCGGGCGGGACTTTCCTGGAGGTGGCCGTGCTCCAGGGAAAGCTAGAACTCTACCTTAAAACGGCCCGGGAGATGGGCTACACCTTTGTCGAGGTTTCCGACGGCACCATAACCATGGAGCCGGAAGTGCGCCGGAGGGCCATCCACCGCGCCCTGGAGCTGGGCATGGGTGTAATATGCGAGGTAGGGAAGAAGGACCCCGGGGACCGGGTGGAAGAAACGGCCATCCTGGAGCAGATACGCCGGGACCTGGAGGACGGTGCGTATAAGGTGATCGTGGAAGGCCGGGAGTCCGGGAAAGGGGTGGTTATCTACGACGATGCCGGCGCCATCAAGTGGGAGGAGCTGGAGGCCATGGCGGCAGGCATTGAGCGCCTGGAAGATATTATCTGGGAGGCGCCCCTGAAACAGCAGCAGCAGGAATTGATCTTGCGCTTCGGCCCCAACGTCAACCTGGGCAACGTCCATCCCCAGGACGTGCTGGCCCTGGAGGCCCTAAGGGTGGGCCTGAGGGGCGACACCCTGCGGGCCGCCTTGAGGGCGGCAATTTCCTGAGACTCCGGCAGGAATCGGGCGAGGCCGTGGAGAAATATATTCCCCTCAGAGCCTACCCTGGAGTTTTCGCAGGGAGAAAAAGCCGGGCAGGCCGGGGTACGAAAGGGCAAACGCGCCGGGGCCTGCATCCCGGGAAGGGGTGCAGGCCCGTAAAGACCTCGGGGGCAAGAAGGAGTTCTGCGCCGTCCCGGCAGGGTGCAAGTCCCGGACGGCGCCCCTATCCTTGGAGGGGTTCCTTTGGAAATCGATGTTTTCAGCAGCATTAACAGCGCTACAGACGACGGATTGGCCGGCAAGGTAGTCCTGGTGGTGGACACCCTCCGGGCCACCACCACCATCGCTGCGGCCCTGGACGCGGGTTGCCTGGAGATCATACCCGTTCTCACTCCCGAAGAAGCCATTGAAATGAGGGAAAGGCTGGAGGACGACCGGGTGCTCCTGGGCGGCGAAAAGGGGGGGGCTGAAAATCCCCGGGTTCGACCTGGGCAACTCTCCCCTGGAATATACGCCCGAGGTGGTGGGCGGTAAGAGGATTATTATGACCACTACCAACGGCACCAGGGCCATAAAAAGGGCGGCGCCGGCCCGGGTGGTCCTGCTGGCGGCCCTGGTCAACGCTCCCGCGGTGGCCGCAGCTGCCGCCGGGGAGGAAGGGGATGTGACCATCCTCTGTGCGGGTACCAGGGACCGTTTTTCCCTGGAGGATTTCCTGACCGCGGGCCTCCTGGTCCACGAGCTCCGGCAGAGGGGCGGGTACACCCTGCGGGACGGGGCCCGGGCGGCCCTGGATCTTTACGGCCTTTACCGGGGGGACGTAGCCGGGGGCATACGGGGGAGCCTCCATGGGCGGCACTTGATAGAGCTGGGCTTTGACGCCGATCTGGATTACAGCAGCCGCATCGGGCTGTTGTCGACGGTCCCCGTCTACCAGGGGGGTTTAATCAAAAACTACGGCTAAGGGGATTCTTCGGCCGGGGACTATTCGGGCGGCAGACGTGCATATAAATGCAGTGAAAGGGTAGAGAGGAGAGTCCTATGAACTCGTCCACCCTTCTGCTGCTGCTCATTATGGTCCTCGGCATCATCGGCCGCTCCAACATTATTGCCGCGGCGGCGGCCGTTTTGCTGCTTCTCCAGTTTACCAACCTCCAGCGGTATTTCCCCCTTTTGGAGCGCCGGGCCCTGGAGGTCGGCCTTATCTGCCTCGTGGTGTCCGTACTGATACCCTTCAGTTCCGGCCGGGTTTCGGCGGCCGAGATATTGAAATCCTTTGTCAGTTCCAACGGGATCATCGCCTTGTTGAGCGGGGTTATCGCGACCCAAATGAATTACCAGGGGCTAGAGCTGCTGCAGCGCTATCCCCAGATGATGGTGGGCATGGTCCTGGGCTCCATCATCGGGGTGGCCTTTTTCGGCGGTATCCCCGTGGGGCCCCTTATGGCGGGCGGCATTGCCGCCCTGCTGGTCCACCTGGTGGCCTACTTGAAGTGACGGGGAAGGAGGGGGCCTGGAGCGGCCCGGCCGGCCAGGGGAAGGGGCCGGCCGGGCCGCATAACTGCTGCGGCCGGGAGGGAATAATAGCGGCAAGGGCCGGCATACAAACAAAAACAATGCCGGCCCGGATAGAAGCTATTTTCCAGGTAGGAACAGCTTTAAGGAGGTGCCTCCACTGCACAACCGCATCGAACCCCCGGAAGGGCCCCGGGAAAGCCCCCGGCCTTCCACCACTCCCCACCCTCGGACGGCCCCGCCTGAATTCCCCGACCGGGTGGAAGAACCAAGGGAATCCCCGCCGCGGGGATTTTCTTGTTATAATGGTGGTAGGCTAATCCAGGAGGGGGAGTAAACCGTGGCGGGCAAGAAGGTCACCGTCCTTAAGCTGAAGGAAATGAAGGAACGCGGTGAAAAGATAACTATGCTCACCGCCTATGATTATCCCTCGGCCTTAACGGCCGACCGGGCCGGGATAGATGTCATCCTGGTGGGAGATTCCCTGGGGATGGTCGTCCTGGGGTTTGAGAGCACCCTGCCGGTCACCATGGAGGATATGCTCCACCATACGAAAGCCGTAATGCGGGCCCGGCCTTCGGCCCTGGTGGTGGCCGATATGCCCTTTCTCTCTTACCAGGTGAGCGTGGCGGAGGCCGTGCGCAACGCCGGCCGGCTGGTGCAGGAGGGAGGGGCGGAGGCCGTAAAGCTGGAGGGCGGCCGGCCGGTGGCGGACAGGGTTAAGGCCATAGTAGAGGCCGGCATTCCGGTCATGGGCCATCTGGGCCTTACGCCCCAGGCCGCCAACCAGCTGGGGGGCTTCCGCGTCCAGGGACGGGATGAAGAGACGGCCGCGCGGCTAGTGGAGGAGGCGGAGCTCCTGCAGGAGGCCGGGGCCTTCTCCATAGTTCTGGAGTGCGTGCCGGTGGACCTGGCCCGGACCATTACCCGGCGCCTCCGCATCCCCACCATCGGCATAGGCGCCGGACCCCATTGTGACGGCCAGGTGCTGGTGTATCATGATGTGCTGGGGCTCTTCGACCGCTTCCAGCCGAAGTTCGTCAAGCGCTATGCCCGCCTGGGGGAGGAAATAGTGGCGGCCCTGCAGCAGTACTGCCGAGAGGTGCGGCAGGGTATTTTCCCCGGGGAGGAACATTCCTATTGATGAATTATCTGGACTGGTTTCTGCTGCTCATGCTGGCCTGGGGTGCCTGGCAGGGATACCGCCGGGGCGTGGTCAACCTGGCGGCCGGGCTCCTGGGTTACGTGGTCGGAATTCTGGTGGCCTTAAATTCGGCCGGTCCCCTGGCCGCCCTGGTGGACGGCCGGTGGCACCTGGCGGAGAGGGGAGGCAGGTGGCTGGCCGCCTATCTGCCCTTCCCCCGGTGGGTCCTGGGGCAGGATTTCAGCGTCCAGGCGGTGCGGCAAATGGATTCCCTGGTGGAGGGCTGGCCGGTACCCGCGGCCTGGAAGGCCGGCCTCGTCAATTCCATGATCGGGTACGGGGAGCCGGGAATGACCCTGGGGGAGGTCCTGGCCGGGCAGCTGGTGTTCGGGGCCATGAAACTTTTGGCCCTGATTCTTCTGTTCTACGCCACCCTGTGGCTGGTGCGCCGCAGCGGTTATCTCTTGAGCCGGGGGCTGGCCTTTACGCCCTTCGGCCTGCCCAGCCGCCTCTTGGGTTCCGCCCTGGGCCTGGCCTGCCAGGCCGTGTATCTTTCCCTTTTCATGGGCATTTTGGAATGGGGGCTGGAGAGGGGATGGCTGTACCGGCTGCCCTTGGGGACTCCCCTGGCCCGGCAGTTGTACGGTTCCCAGGTGGCGCCATCCCTTCTGGGGATGTTCTACTGGCTGGAGGGACTGGTCCATAACCTGTTTTAGGAGGTTTGCAGCAGCTTCGATGGATTTGACTGTAATTGACTGTACTTAACTATTCTGCTACCATAAAATTATGGAGCTTTTATCCATTGGAGAAGCAGCAAAGAGATTAGGTGTACACCCGAACAGGCTACGGGTATGGGAAAAGCAGGGACTGATCAGGCCCGTGCGACTGCCCAGCGGACAGCGTAGATACCCGGTGGAGGAAATCAACCGCATTTTAGGGAAAGGAGGGATAAAGGCAGAGCCGGACGCGGCTGTCCTTTACGCCCGGGTGTCTACGAAGAAGCAGGCCGACGCTGGAAACCTCGAGCGGCAGATGGAGAGGGTGCGGGAGTACGCACTGGAAAAGGGCTACCGTATAGTGGGAGAGTATTCAGATGTAGCTTCGGGTTTAAACCATAACCGCCGGGGCCTGGAACGGGTGCTGAAAAGTGCCGAACGGGGCGAGTTCAAGAAACTGCTCATTGAATATCCCGATCGGTTGGCAAGATTTGGGTACGCCTATCTAGAGCGCCACTTAAAGTATTGCGGTGTAGAGATAGAAATCACTTCACAGAGAGAGCCTGAGGACGCACATTCGGAGTTGGTCCAAGATTTGTTAGCCGTAGTGACTTCCTTTTTGGCCCGGCTGTATGGTGCGAGGGGAGGCAGGAAAATCCGGCAGGGCTTCCGGGAGCTGATAAGGGATGCCGAAGAGGCAGGGGAAGGACAAATTTAGCTTTACAGTATGCGGGGAGTTCTTCCCGGATGTTTACCCGGCCTCCCGGTCTCCAAGGTGGAGCCGGGGTGAGGAAGACCCTCTTGAGACAGAGATGCGGCTTTTCTGCTCTTGCATGCGGTGGGCCTTCAACCGGCTTTCAGAAGGAGCTTCCCGCGATGAAATCAAGAAGCTGGGGCAGGAACTCTTCGGACTCAACTCCCGGTATGCGGATGATGCCAGGCTAAAGGCGCAAGCTGTGCTGGACTCCCAGAAAGAGCTGCTGGAACTGGAGATTGAGGAGACGGAAAAGAAGCTGGGGCGCGCAACGAAAAAACTCGGACTGGCCATGAAGAAGCTGGCGAAGGCAGAAGAAAAAGGTGCTCCTCCAGAAGTTATTGCAAAGCTGCGCTTGGTGGTCAAGGGGCGGAACAACCGGGCAGCGTCTTTAGAGAAGAAGCTGGCTGAACTGGAGGCCCACCGGGAGAACGGGACCGTACCCAAGGTAGTGTTTGGCGGGAAGAAACTGTGGAAGAAGGTCTGCAAAGGCCGGGCCACGCGGGAGGAGTGGCGGGCCGCCCGCAAAAACCGCCTCTACTCCCGGGGGGACGAAGCTAAAGGCGGCAACCCCAACCTCAAAGTAACTTGCCGGGAAGGGGAGTTCTACCTGTCGGTGACCATTTCCCACCTCTCGGAGAAGGTAGGCGAAGACGCCCTGGGCTGTCCCAAGATGAGCCGTGCCCCCCGGGTAGAGGGCAGGCTGTGGCTGCCTGAAAAATACAGAGATCTGGTGCGGATGTGGGCGGCCATGAAGCTACCCTACACGTTAGAACTCATACGCACCCCGGAGGGCCGCTATATAGTGCACCTGACGTTCGACCTTGGTGGGGCG
>DOLC01000010.1 GCA_003509545.1 Peptococcaceae bacterium | reverse complement strand
CGACGCTCTTCCGATCTTTAAGGCAGGCTTCTGGGCAGGATTTAAGCTTCCTGCCTCAGTTGCCGGCCTCTGGCCTCTCAAAAGCCTCGGGCCAAGCTTTAAGCCCTTCGCCAAGCTTAAAGCCTGGGCTAGCCGCGAAGGCTTGTTCGCTCTATCTCAAGCCCAAGCAGGCCTGCCCTACAAAAACTGGGGATAACTCAGAGGGGAAGGAAAGCCGGGGCTTTAGGACCGGGCCCCCGCCGAGTTATCCCCCGCTTTTTGCGGGAGAGGTGCGGCATGGCCTGAAAGGGAGGGACTAAACCCGGGCGGGGGCTTTCCTATGCCCTGCCGGGGGATCACCAGGCCGGGGCCTGTGAGAAAATCCTTGTATAAACCCCCTCCCGGGTTTAAGCTAGGGGTGGGGGGATGATTATGAAGGGCCAAAGGATGAGCAGCAGGGGATACGTGGACGCCCACATACACGTATGGGAATTTGCTCTCTTCAACCACTTTACCGATCTGGAGAAGTGTGCCAACCTAGAGGAGCTGGTGGAAACCCTGAAGGCCAAGCCGGTGGAAGGGTGGGTCATAGGGGTCCGCTTTAATCAAGAAAGGCTGGCAGAGAAAACAATCCCCGACCGGGCGTTGCTGGACAAGGCCTTCGGGCCGCGGCCGGCGGTTGTAGTGCGGACCTGCCTGCACCTGGCGGTGGCCAACACTGCGGCCATGGATAGGCTGGGGGTCTTTTCCCGGGACGGGGTTTTCCGGGAGGCCGCCGTTGCAAGCCTTTTGCGGAAGCTCGTCGACGGGCTCGACCTGGACCGCCGCCGCATCCTGGCGGAGGGCTTGCGGGAACTCAAAAACATGGGGGCGGAGTGGGTCATCGATATGGGAATGGACCGCCAGAAGCGCTCCCTCTTCGACGGCCTCGAAGGAGAGGTGCGGGTCGATTTTTATACCGTAGACCCGGCCCTTCTGGACGAAGCCCTAGGCTTAAAGATTTTCCTGGACGGGGGCCTCGGCGCCCGCACGGCGGCCCTCACCCGGGAGTATGCCGATGATCCCGGCAACTACGGAGTGCTGAATTTCACCGACGGGGCACTCCTTTCCCTGGTGGAAAGGGCCCACCGAAAAGGTAAACCCATAGCCGTCCATGCCATAGGCGACCGGGCCGTGGACCAATTCCTGCGGGCCGTGGGCCAGAGCCGTCATCCCTTGGACCGCCTGGAGCACGTCCAGTACGCCCGGGAAGACCAGTTGGAGGCCTTGGCCGAGCTAGAGATTCCCGTGTGCATCCAGCCCATCTTCTCCCGGGAAATTTCCTGGGCCCGGCACCGCCTGGGCCCGGAGCGGATGAAAACGGCCTACGCCTGGGGCCTGATGCGGGACAAAGGTATCCGCCTCCTGGCGGGGTCCGACGCCCCGGTGGAACACGTCGACCCCCGGGAGGCGGCGGCCGTGGTGGCGGGCCTCGAGGGCGCCCAACACCTGGGATACGAGGAGGTCCTAGATCTTTTTACCCGCGCCAACCGGGAGTTCTATGGAGGGTAAATTCCGTGGTCGGCGGCATGAACGTCTACTCGACCAAAAGGGCGGCGAGGTCCAGCCCCATAGAGGCCCTGCGGTTCGAGTGAGCGGGGATAAGGGGCTCCGGCGGCTAGCGCGGCCGCAGGGTCTCTAGGCCTACAAGGGGGGAACCGACCATACTGCCCCTCGAACCCGCCCAGATCCCCGGTAGTGACAATAAGACGGAAAAAGCCGGCACGGTGCGTGCCGGCCGCCCGATCAGGGGGACGGTATTTTCCTCAGGCGGACCTTTTCCCCATCCCCAATGTTTTTCAGCACCCCGGGGTCGCCCGCCACCCGGCCCACTACCGTAACCGGGCTGTAGGGGCGGATTTCCCCCGGTGCGGAGATGGGTGTGGGGCCGAAGAATAAGCACAGGGCCTTTCCCGGAGGCCAGTAGGCGACGTCGCCCTCCTGCACCACCTCCTGGGGTTTCTCCTGCTCCGTATGTACCGGTATGCCGAAGTAGATCTCGTCGCCCCAGGTGTTGACCCGGGCCTCGAAGGGCAGGGCTTCCCATATCTTTTGGGAGGTGGCACTATCGTTTAACTCTATCTCTACCTGCGCCCTGGCGGCTTCGAGAAGAACGCGCACAGGCTTCTCCTCCCTTGCATGAAAATTCGGTAACAATATTATACCATGCCATCCTTTCCCCTGAAACCGCTACCAACCTATCCGGCACAATCTTCCGGCGGGCATGGCTTAACTCCCCGACCGACGGCGTCCCGGAGACGATCTCGGTACCCGATTAACGACCGCCCCTCGGTTCCCGGCTCCTTCAGCCCCCGTGCCGGGGGGCCGGCCTCAGACCTCATGCTGTCCCGGCCCCGCCGAGGTCCTCCATTTCGCGAAAAGATTCCTTGGTTCAGCCCGAGCCGCCCCCTGCGTTCCGACCCGCCCTCCTTCCTTGACATCCCTTTATGCGGGTGCTATTTTGGCATTACGGGGCCGAGGCCTCAAGGGAACATTCTTGACAAGGAGGTACATATGGTGGAACAGCCCGGGAGGTTTCGCAACATAGCCTTTTCCCGGCCCCTTAACCTGGCGGGGCTGGTGGACTACCAGGAGGGCACGGTGGTGAGCAGGACTCTGGCCCAGGGCAAGAACGTGAGCATAACCCTCTTTGCTTTTGCCCGGGGCGAGGAGGTCAGCGCCCATACCTCTCCCGGAGATGCCCTGGTATACGTTTTGGAGGGAGAGGCGGAAATCACCATAGGCGAGGAAAAGATGAAGGTTAAAACCGGCGAGGCGGTGGTCATGCCGGCCGGTATTCCCCACGCCTTGTATGCCGAGAAGTCCTTCAAGATGCTTCTGGCGGTAGTGTTCAATCCTTAAGCCTTGCTTGGGACATCCCCGGGGAAAGCAGGAAAAGGACTCCTTTTGCCGAATAACTTTTTTAACCATGAAACGGCAAGGGGGCTTTTTCATGTGGCAGTTGGGGCGAGCCCGAAGGGTGCGCTTGGCGCTTTATGCAGTCCTGGCCCTGGGTTGCTTGATGTTCTCACCTGCGGCGTTGGCGGGGGAACAGGGGCCAACCGTGACGTGGTCGCCTCTTTTGACAGAAGTGCGCGAGTTGATTGAAAAGAATTATGCCGGCGAGGTAGACCCTTATTCCCTTGAACAGGGGGCCATCCGGGGCATGATTCAGGCCTTGGGAGACCCCTACAGCGACTACCTTTCTCCCCAGGAAGTAGAAGCCTTTCACCAGGTTCTAGAAGGGGAATATACGGGTGTCGGCATGGTGGTGGCCGAGGATAACGGAGTCTTTACTATCCAGGCCGTCCTGCCCTCTTCTCCGGCAGCCCGACAGGGCATCCGGCCTGGCGGCGTATTGTTGAGGGTGGACGGAAAGCCCCTGAAGGGGCTTTCCGTGGAAGGGGTTATATTATTGCTTCGAGGGGAGCCGGGCACTCGGGTGACGGTGGAGATAGCCTGGCCGTGGGATTCTCAACCCCGGAGCTTCACCTTGGTGCGCGAAGTGATCCGCCAGCCCATGGCGGAGGCGGCTATTTTGGAAGGAGGGGTGGGGTATCTCGCCCTTCGCTCCTTTACGTCGCAGACTCCGGAAGAGGTTGCCTTATGCTTGGAAGCACTGGAGAGAAGAGGAGTACGCAAGTTGGTCCTGGACCTGCGGGGTAATTCCGGCGGGTATCTCGAGGCGGCCGTGGAGGTGACGTCCCTGTTCCTGCTGGAGGGCACGCCGGTGGCCCAGGTAGTGGACAAACACGGGTGGGTGGAGGTATTGCGCTCGGAAGGCCCGGGAATCGACTGGCCGGTGGTGGTCCTGGTAGATGGAGAAACAGCGAGCGCCGCGGAGCTGCTGGCGGGAGCCCTTCAGGATACGGGAGCAGCCCTCTTGGTAGGCACCCGTACCTTCGGCAAGGGAAGCATCCAGAGCCTTTGGCCTTTGAGGGACGGCGGCGCCCTGAAACTTACCACGGCCTATTACCTTACTCCCGCCGGCCGTCCCATCGACGGGGTGGGGCTGGAGCCGGATATAGCCGTGTACGACCCGGAGGAGCAGCTCAACAGGGCAGTCGAATTGCTCAAGGGGCGCACATCGTCCGCCGCGTGAAGGGTAAAAGGGGCTTTTATAAAGGAAGTTTGCAGCAGCTTCGAGGGATTTGACTGTAATTGACTTTACTTAACTATTCTGCTACCATAAAGTTATGGAACTCTTATCCATTGGAGAAGCAGCAAAGAAATTAGGCGTACACCCGAACAGGCTCCGGGCATCGGAAAAACAGGGACTGATTAAGTCCGTACGGTTGCCCGGCGGAGATACCCGGTGGAGGAAATCAACCGCTTAGCCGTAGTGACTTCTTTTTCGGCCCGGCTGTATGGCGCGAGGGGTGGCAGGAAGGTCCGGCAGGGCTTCCGGGAGCTGATAAGGGATGCCGAAGAAGCTGGAGAAGGACAAATTTAGCTTTACAGTATGCGGGGAGTTCTTCCCGGAGGTCTACCCGAACTTCCGGTCTTCCAGGTGGAGCCGGGGTGAGGAAGACCCCCTGGCGACGGAGATGCGCCTCTTCTGCGCCTGCATGAGGTGGGCCTTCAACCGGCTCCCGGGCCGGCATTTGTTCCGAGGGGTTGAGCACTGAGTTATCCCCACTTCTTGCAGGCTAGGCCTGCTTGGGCTTGGAAGCGAGCGAACAAGCCTTCGCGGCTAGCCAAACTTCACCTTGGCGAAAGGCGGAGGCAGGCCAGAGGCCACGGATGGCCGAGGCCGGCAACTGAGGCAGGATGCTTAAATTCTGCCGGGAAGCCTGCCGGAGCCTTGAGCCGGGCAAAAGTCCTGCCCGCGAGGGAGGCCTTTGCGAGCGAAAGCCAAGCAGGCCGGCACAAGAATTGGGGATATGTCAGGACTAGCAGCCTTGGCGAAGCCGAGGAGGGAGGGCGGGGCCGAGGCCAGGAAGTCCGGTTTTTCGTAGGTGGGATGTGCCGGCCGGCAGGGGTATTCACCCCACGGAGCCTGCCGCAAGCGGGACCGGCGCCGGGAAAGGGGGTAGGTCTGGTTTTGCGTGACCTCAGCCGGATAGGGGTGATCAGTGACACCCATGGCGACGTGGCGGCCTGGGAGAAGGCCCTGGAGGTTTGGGGCCCGCTGGATCTGATTCTTCACGCCGGGGACGTCCTTTACCACGGGCCGCGCAATCCTCTAGTTGCGGGATACGGTCCTCCGGAGCTGGCCGAACGGATTAACGCCTCTCCCGTCCCCCTTCTCATTGCCCAGGGGAACTGCGACGCCGAGGTAGACCAGATGGTGCTGGCATGGCCCCTCCAAAGCCCCCTGGTCCTTGTGCAAACGCCTTTCCTGCGCCTCATAGCCGTCCACGGCCACGGCATGGATAAGGAGGCCATGGCCGGGCTGGCCAGGCGCTACCGGGCGGATGTACTGGTCTGCGGGCACACCCATGTTCCCCTCCTAGAAGAATGGGAAGGTATTATTCTTTTTAACCCGGGCAGTCCGTCCCTGCCCAAAGGCCGGGAAGGACCTACGGTGGGGCTGATTGAGGGTCGGACGGCCACCCTTAGAGCCCTAGGGAGCGGCGAGACCCTTGCCCGGGTGGAACTGCCTACCGGGTAATGGCCCTCCAAGCCGGTTGGTTGTAGGGCTTAAGGCCGGGCTCTAGCGGAAATTTATTTTAATATGGGGTCCTCCATGCCGGTGGCTTCCCCCGGCGTCTTTCCCGGTGGCCGGCGTGGGGGATCCGGTGCTGCCGGCCCGGCGGCACGCCGGGGGCGGGGAGGGCAGGGGAGGGACGGTTCTGCCCAAAGGCGGGGTATGGGGGTCGGTTGACCCGGAAGGCCCGGGGGGGCGGTCTGCGGGGGGAGCGGCCCCCGGGGACGGTGGCCCCTTACCGGCCGGCGGGTGTAGAGGGGCATGGACAATGGTTATGCTGTTAAGGAGGGCTTCTTCCTCCCATACCAGCCGGCCGTCTTGATAGCGGCGCCGGCGGAGTTCGGCTCTGGGGATGAAGGCAGAGGCTTCGTGGGGCCAGGGAAGGCTGCTGTGCCGCACCATGCGCATCGTGGTACCGTTAATGCGGATTTCTATCTCGTCCCGGCTGTAGACAGGACCGGAGGATTCCCCGGGGTGCCCTCTTTCGACCATGGGTATCACCTTGCTTTATCATATGCGCCCCGGGGAGGGGCGGTTAGCCGGGAAAAGGCCTCCTTTTAAAGGGGGTTCCCCGGCTTGGGGTATGGGGGATTTCACAGGGCGAAAAAATTTTTCACTATCCCCCGGCTGAGGCGGCGGAACCTTGATTATCCTCCCCCCTTTTGTTAGAATATTGCCTGGCTGCAAACAAGGCTGCCCAACCCGTGAAGGGGTTATTTTTTTGCCCGGATATTCCGGGGACGATGCTCAGTTTTGAGCCTTGGAGCTCTGAAGGAGGGTCAAGGGTGGCGGCCGAATACGATGTGATCATAGTTGGAGCCGGGCCGGCGGGGATTTTTGCGGCCCTGGAGATGGTCCGGCAGGGAAGCGGCCTTAAGGTGTTGATCCTGGAAAAGGGTCACGACCTAGACAGGCGCGTCTGCCCGTCCAAGGAAACCGGCTGTCCCTGCCGGAACTGCGCACCCTGTTCGGTGGTTTGCGGGTGGGGTGGCGCCGGGGCCTTCAGCGACGGCAAGCTAACCCTGTCGTCGGAGGTAGGGGGCTGGCTGAGCGAGTACGTCCTCCAGCCCGAAGTGGAAAAATTGATCGCCTATGTAGATGACATTTACCGCTCCTTCGGGGCGCCGGAGAAAGTATACGGCGGGCCCGAGGACGAGCGGATTGCCGATATTCAGCGCCGGGCCTTGCTGGCCGATCTCAAGCTAATACCCGCTCCCATCCGCCACCTGGGTACCGGGCGGACCCAGGAGATACTCCGGGCCATGAGGGATTACCTGGAGGAAAGAGGTGTGGAGGTAAGGACTGACACGCCGGTGGAGGAGATCGTCATCGGAGAAGGCCGCGTTAAGGGGGTCATCACCAAGGCCGGTGAGGAGCTCCCGGCCTCTTATGTTGTCTTGGCCCCCGGTCGTCAGGGAGCGGACTGGTTGCGGCAGGTGGCCGGCAAGGCAGGTCTGGAGCTGGCCGTCAACCCCGTGGACGTGGGGGTGCGGGTGGAGGTACCCGCAGTGGTCATGGAGCACCTTACCAGCGTCATCTATGAATCCAAATTTATTTTCTATTCCCGAAAGTTCGATGACCGGGTACGCACTTTTTGCATGAACCCCTATGGCGAAGTGGTCCTGGAAAATAATGAGGGTGTTGTTACGGTCAACGGCCATTCCTATGCCGACAAAAGGACGGATAATACCAATTTTGCCCTGCTGGTGAGCAAAACCTTTACCGAGCCCTTCCGGGAGCCCATTGCCTACGGCCGGTATATAGCCGGGCTGGCCAATCTCCTGGGAGGAGGGGTGATCGTCCAGAGGCTGGGGGATCTCCTGGCCGGCAGGCGGACCACCGCCGATCGGTTGCAGAAGGGGCTGGTGACGCCCACCCTGGAGGAGGCCACGCCGGGGGACCTGTCCCTGGTCTTCCCCTACCGCCACCTGACGGCCATTGTGGAGATGCTGGAAGCCATGGACAAGATAGCGCCGGGGGTCTTTTCCCGCCATACCCTTCTTTACGGGGTGGAGGTTAAGTTTTATTCTTCTCGTCTAAAACTAGATTCCGGGCTCATGACCCAGATAGAGGGGCTGTACGCGGCGGGAGACGGCGCGGGGGTTACCCGGGGCCTGGCCCAGGCGTCGGCCGCGGGAGTTATCGCCGCTCGGAAGATCATGGCCAAGGAAGGGAAAGGCAGGTCGGCGGGCGTCGGTTCGCCGTAAAGCTTAAGAAAGGCGGTGGCTTATATGCCTGCAGTAGTCCTCGTCGGGGCCCAGTGGGGTGACGAAGGTAAGGGCAAGATTACCGATTATCTGGCCGAGCAGGCTGATTTGGTGGTCCGCTACCAGGGAGGCACCAATGCTGGCCATACGGTTCAGGTGGGCGAAGAAGAGTTTAAGCTCCATCTCGTGCCCTCCGGCATTTTATACCCGGGGAAGACCTGCGTCATCGGCAACGGAGTGGTGGTGGACCCGGGGGTACTGGTACAAGAAATAGAGGAGCTGCACCGGAGGGGGATAGATACCTCTGGCCTGCGGCTCAGCCTCCGCGCCCACTTGATACTGCCCTACCACAAGGGTTTGGACGAAGCGGAGGAGGAGCGGCGAGGTGCCGCCCGCCTGGGTACCACCGGAAGGGGAATAGGCCCGGCTTACGCGGATAAAGTGGCCCGTACCGGCATTCGGGTTTGCGACCTCATGGATCCAGAACAATTCTGCGAAAAACTGGCCCGTAATCTCCGAGAAAAAAACGAGATACTCGCCAAGATTTACGGCCACCCGGGCTATTCCTTGGAAGAAATCCTGGAAGAATACCTGGCCTACGCTGGGAAACTCCGCCCCCTGGTGGCCGATACCGGCAGGCTGGTAAACGAGGCCCTAAAGGCGGGAAAAAAGGTGCTCTTTGAGGGGGCCCAGGGAACCCTGCTGGATTTGGATCAGGGGACTTATCCCTATGTAACCTCTTCCTACCCCGTGGCTGGGGGGGCCTGTGTGGGGGCCGGAGTGGGGCCCACCTCCATAGATAAGGTGATAGGGGTGGTCAAGGCCTATACAACCCGCGTGGGGGAAGGACCCTTTCCCTCGGAGGCCGGGGACGCTACGGGCGAATACCTGCGCCGGCGGGGGGCGGAATTCGGCACCACCACCGGCCGGCCCCGGCGGTGCGGGTGGCTGGACGCGGTTATCCTGCGGCACGCCGTAGAGGTAAACGGCCTGACCGGCATGGCCCTCACCAAGGTGGATGTGCTCACGGGTTTGAACTCCTTGCGCATTTGCACCGCCTACCGCTACAGGGGCGAGGTTTTAAGGGAGTTCCCCGCGAGCCTTAAAGTCTTGCAGGAGTGCGAGCCCGTCTATGAAGAGGTCCCCGGCTGGCAGGAGGATATCACGGGCGCCCGGTCCCCGGAGGAGCTTCCCGCCGGCTGCCGGGCTTATATTAGACGGGTGGAAGAGCTGGTGGGGGTACCGGCGGACCTGATAGCCGTCGGGCCCCGGCGCGACCAAACGGTGGTGGTGCGGGACGTCTTCGGCCGGAGGTAGAGGGTGATTTTGGAGGAGACGTTCACGCCGCCGAGCGGCACCTGCAGAAGGATGAAAACAACGGGCCGGCATTTCTCTTGAGCCGGCGATTTGGTCCGAGCGGATGAG
>DOLC01000080.1 GCA_003509545.1 Peptococcaceae bacterium | reverse complement strand
GAGGGAGGCCTTTGCGAGCGGAAGCCAAGCAGGCCGGGATCAAAACTGGGGATACGTCAGCCATAAACATCTTGCCCCTTGAAGCCCGATTCAAGTATAATTAAGGCGAAATTAACAGAATTTCCCCGAAAAGGGCAAACCGGCCGAAAGGCCGGGGAGCAAAGCTAGAGGGTCTAAGGCCGTCTGGGGAGGGCTATGACAGCCAGCTGCCGTGGGTGGACCGGGGCTAACTGCAGTATATCGTAGCCCCTTTTTCTTATTGAAAAAGTTCACAGGGTTCAAGGAGGTAAAAGGAAGTGGCAAGATTTTCGCTACGTCGTCGCCGAACGGGACAGTATAAGGAGGAGGTGAAGGGCCAAGGGGCGAGGAGAAGACTATCTCTGGCCCGGGTGAAGCTTGGCACCAAACTCATGGGCGGCTTCCTCCTGGTTATTGCCGTCTTCGTGGCCGTGGTCATAATCGTTAACTTCAATCTCCAGCGCATCTCCCAGGAGGCCGAGGAAGTCGTCAAGATCCACCAACAAAACGAGTTGTTCACCGAAATGTCCAATGCCATATGGGACAGTTACCGCCGGACTACCGATTACATTATTAACGGCTCCCAGACCCATGTCTTGAGTTTCCAGGACGCCATGCAGCGGTTCGACGAGGCTATGGGCCGCCTGGACCAGATGGAGCTGGACGACCAGGCCCGAGGCTTCCTGGGTGCCATGGCCCTGGCCGCCCAGAGTTTTAGAAACAGCTTTGAAGGAACTATCCTCAAAACCAGCCGTGAGGACCGTATGCAGACATTACCCATCTTGAGTTTTCAGATGGGGGCTGCGGTGGACAACATCAACAACGTCGGGACCCATTTAAAGAACGAAATGGCCGCCCGGCTAGAAGATGCCGAGAACCGGTTACATATCGCCCTTGTCTCGGCCAGGTCTACCCTTATAACCGGCCTTATATTGGCCTTCCTTCTCGGTATGGCGGTGGCTTTCTTCTTTACCCGCCTTATCCGCCGCCCTATAGCCCAACTTGCTGCCTACGCCGACCGAGTAGCGGCCGGAGATCTTACCGTGGAGGCCCTAGCCCTCAAATCCGAGGACGAGCTGGGGCAGCTAGCCCGGGCCTTTAACGCCATGGTGGCCAAACTGCGGGAGCTGATCGGTCAGGCCAGGGCTATGTCCACCGAAGTGGCCCGGTCCAGCCAGGACCTGGCCCAGATGTCCCGGGAATTGGGAGAAGCGGCCCGTCAGGTGGCGGTTACCGCCCAGGAAATGGCCCGGGGTGCCGAGCACCAGGCTCAGCAGGTGAGCGAGACGGCCACGGCCATTGAGGAGCAGGCCGGCAGGGTGGAAAGCGTCCACCGCCAGGCCGAGGAAATGGCCACCTTCTCCGGGTTGGTGGTGGAGAAGACCGGAGAGGGGGCCCGTACGGTAGAAGAGGCCAACCGCCAGATGGAAGCCATCGCCCGGCGGATGGAAAGCCTGGCCCGCACCGTGGAAGACCTGGGACGCCGTTCCTCGGAGATAGGCCAAATCGTAGGTGTTATTTCCGGTATAGCCGAGCAGACCAACCTCCTGGCCCTCAACGCGGCCATTGAGGCGGCGCGGGCCGGTGAGCAGGGGCGCGGGTTCGCCGTGGTGGCCGAGGAGGTGCGAAAGCTGGCCGAACAGTCGGCCAAGGCCAGCGATCAGATAGTCGGGCTGGTTAACGAGATCCAGAAGGAAATGGGCGGAGTCGTCCGCGAGATGCAGGAAGGGGTCCAGGACGTGGCCCGAGGGACAGAAGTAATGGACCGGTGCGGCCGGGCCTTCAGCGCCATCGAGGAAGCCATCGGCCAGCTTACCGACAAAATCCGGGATGTAACTCAAAAGGCAGAGGAAATGGCGGAAGGCGCCCGCAGGATCAAGGAGGCCGCCGAAAGCCTCGCCGCCGGTACGGAAGAGGCGGCGGCGGGCACCCAGGAGGTTTCGGCCGCCGCTGCCCAGCAGACCTCCGGGGTGGAAAAGATCAGCCAGGCTGCCGCCGGCCTGGCCCAGGCGGCAGGGGCCTTGGAGGAAGCGGTAGGCCAGTTCAAATTATAACTTTATGCATCCTCCCGGCAGGATTTTAGCCCAAGCAGGGGAAATACATTAGTTACTATTCTGATCGAGTTCCCAACAAGACCTCCACGCCGCTGGTACGGCACCATCAGATGGATGAAAACAACGGGCTGGCATGCAAGCAAAAACAATGCCAGCCTGGAGAGAAGTTATTTTCGGGGTAGGACAGCCGGGAATACCGGGATGCCGGGCCACCCGGAAGCTGCCGGCATCCCGGCCCGGGAAGCGGCCAGGAGGCACCAAATTTTAAAAAGGGGGTGCGCCGGTGGAACAATTGGTAGTTTTCCAGCTAGCCGGAGAAACCTACGGTGTGGACATCGCCCATGTCCATGAAATAATCCGTTTGCAGCCCATCACGGAGGTTCCCCGTACACCCGACTTCGTAGAAGGGGTCATCAACCTGCGGGGCCGCATCATACCCGTAATAGACCTGCATAAGCGCTTCGGCCTGCCGGCGGCCGAGGCCGGCAACAGTACGAGGATAATGGTAGTAGAAGTAAGGGGAATAACCGTAGGGATGATCGTGGACGCCGTTTCGGAAGTGGTCCGCCTCCCGGAAGAGAACATAGAACCCCCGCCGCCTATAATTCAGGGGGTGGATGTGGCTTACCTGCGAGGCGTGGGTAAGTGGGGGGACAAGCTCATTATTCTCCTCGATCTGGATAAGGTCCTGCGGGAAAGCGAACACCAGCAGCTCAAGGAACAGGTTGCCGCAGGGGTGGCCGAAACATGAGCGGGTTCGACATGTCCCAGTACCTGGGCATCTTCCTGGACGAAACCGACGAACAGCTCCAGCAGCTGGACGAGGCCGTCGTCCTCCTGGAGCAGGAACCGGATAACCGGGAGCTGCTCAACAAAATCTTCCGTATAGCCCATACCCTGAAGGGCTCTTCGGCTTCGATGGGCTTTGAAAAGATGGCCACCCTCACCCACCGCATGGAGAGCGTCCTCGACGCCCTCCGCCGGGGGGAGCTCAGGGTGACGGCCGGTACCATCGATCTCTTGCTGGCCTGCCTGGATAAACTGCGGGAGCTCAAGGCCCAGCTGGCCAGCGGCCATGAGGGGGATGTGGATACCTCGGACCTCGTAGGGCGCCTGGAGGATATGTTGGCGGGTGAAGGGGCAGGGGACGACGGCTCTCCTCCGCCTGCCTTTGAACCCCTGCGCCTGGACGACGTAGAAGAAAACGTCGTTCGGGCCGCCGAAATCCGGGGCTACCGGGCCTACGAGATAAGGGTGGAATTGGAAGCCGACTGCCGCATGAAGGGCGCCCGGGCCTTCCTGGTGTTCAACAACTTAAAAGATCTCGGTGAAGTGGTCAAGAGCGAGCCCCATACCCAGGAATTGGAAGCAGAGAAGTTCGGGAACACCTTCCGGCTGGTCTTTTTAAGCAAGGAAGACGCCGACACCGTGGCCAACGTAATCAAATCCATATCGGAGATAAAGGAGGTTACGGTGCGGCCCCTTACCTTGGACGAGGGGGCTGGGCAGGTTGCCGAAAGGCGGGAGACTTCGCTTGCAGCCCCGCACCTCGCGAACGAGGCTGAGCCGGAGGCCGGAGCTCGACCGTCGCCCGAACGACGGGTCACCCAGACGGTCAGGGTGGATGTCCAGCGGCTGGAGTCCCTTATGAATCTTGTCGGCGAGCTAGTTATCGACCGCACCCGCCTGGCAGAGGTGGGCAACAACCTGAAGCTTCGCCTGGGCAACGAAGAGCTGGTGGAGATGCTGGAGGAGATCTCCCTGCACATCGGCCGGATAACCTCCGATCTGCAGGAAGAGATCATGAAGGCCCGCATGTTCCCCATCGACCAGGTCTTCAACCGTTTTCCCCGCATGGTCCGTGACCTGGCCCAGAAGGCGGGTAAAGAGATCAGCTTTATCGTCGAGGGCCGGGAGACCGAGCTGGACCGCACGGTCATTGAAGAGATCGGGGACCCCCTTATCCACCTACTCCGGAACGCCATAGACCACGGCATTGAGGAGCCGGAGGAAAGGGTGCGCCTTGGCAAGCCCCGGTACGGCACGGTAGTCCTCAAGGCCTTTCACCAGGAAAACCAGATAGTAATCATAGTGGAAGACGACGGGCGCGGAATCGATGCTGAAGGTCTGAAGCGCCGGGCGGTGGAGAAGGGGCTCCTGTCGCCGGAAGGGGCGGCCAGGCTGAGCCAGCGCGAGGCGTTAGACCTCATATTCCTGCCGGGGTTTTCTACTTCCGACCGGATTACCGACGTCTCCGGCCGCGGGGTGGGTATGGACATCGTCCGGGCCCACCTGGAGAAGATCAACGGCACCATCGACATCCAGACCACCCACGGCAAAGGTACGCGCTTTACCATTAAGCTGCCCTTAACCTTGGCCATCAACCGTTCCCTCCTGGTGACCCTAGGGGAACGCGTCTATGCCTTCCCCCTGGCTAACGTGGTGG
Source organism: Peptococcaceae bacterium (assembly GCA_003509545.1). Classification (GTDB taxonomy): domain Bacteria; phylum Bacillota; class DSM-521; order Neomoorellales; family Neomoorellaceae; genus UBA12545. The sequence goes on along the minus strand of DOLC01000080.1, from coordinate 7,790 downwards.
AGATTATCGAGGTGGAGCCCTCCCAGGTTAAGCGCGTCCAGCACCGGGAGGTAACCGTGGTCCGCGGCCAGGTTTTACCCCTCGTATACCTGGCGGAAGCCCTGGGCCTTAAAGGCGCGGGGCGGGCGGCGGAGGGTAAGGCCGCCGTGGTTATCGTCGGTCTGGCCGAAAAGCGGGTGGGCTTCATTGTGGATTCCCTAATCGGCGAGCAGGAGATAGTCATCAAATCCCTGGGCAGTTACATCGGCAAGATACCCGGTATTGCCGGGGCCACCATTATGGGCGACGGCAGGGTGGCCCTCATTCTGGATATCCATAGCCTAGTGGAGCACCTGGGAACCGCGAGGGAAAGGCAGCTCGCCGGGTAGAGGAGGTCGGCGGGGCCGGAACGGCCGGCCCTTTTTGCTTTTTGCGGGCCCGGCATTTTTCCGGTTTCTGTAAGGATAGGCCTGTTTGGCCTGAAAGCGAGGGACTGAACACGAGTGGCTGCCAAACCTCACGAAGTTGAGGGCGGAGGCGGACCCGAGGCCCAGGTAGCCTTGCGGCCGGCAACTGAGCCGCGTGTAGAATTTGCCGGGAAGTCCGCCGGAGCCCGAGACTGAGTGTTGGTTTGGCCCGTGAGGGTTTTTGGAGCGAGCGAAAGCCGAGCAGTTCTAGAACATAATCCGGCGATAACTCAGTTCTGTTGGTCCCTCAAGTTTTACCCAGCCGTGACGATAAAACATAACGGCAGCATCTTTGCACGAGATTAGCCAACCGGGGTGAACGGCCCTTGAAAATTAACGGACAAAGCCCTATCAATCCCCCCTCCCTTCTGGAGGCCTACCGGCGGCCCGCCAGACCGGAGGTCAAAGAACCCGGCGGGGGGTGCGACCGGGCGGAGATTTCCGCCCGGGCCCGCCAGCTGCAGGAATTGGTGCGCCTCAGTTCCGAGCTGCCCGCGGTGCGGGCGGACAGGGTGGAAGAACTGAGGGCCCAAGTCTCCTCCGGGAATTACAGGGTGTCCCTGGAGGCTTTGGCGGACAGCCTCCTGAGGGAGTTGAAAGCATGAAAGAGGCCCTGGCGGAGGTTTTGACCCGGGAGCTGGAACTCCTGCTGCGGCTCCGTGATGCCTCTTTAAAGGAACAGGAATACCTGCGTCAGGACAACCTCGAGGGAATAGAAGAGATGGTGGTTGTCAAAGAGCAGCTTATCAAGGAAATCACGGCCCTCGAGGAGGAGCGGCAGCGCCTCCACCGGGAGCTGGCCGCGGCCGCCGGTATTTCCCCGGAGGCGGGCCTGGGGGAGCTCCTTGAGGCCGGCGGCGGAAGCCCGGAAATGGCCGCCCTGGGCGAGAAAATGCGCTTCGTTCTGGCGGAGCTCCAGGAGATCAACGCGACCAATTCCTTGCTCATCGGCCAGTCCCTGGCCTATGCCCGCAAGATACTAGGCCTTCTGACCCCTTACCTGGAGGAGCGCCCGCCGGTGCTCGATAAGAGCGTTTAAAGGCGCCCTGTAACCTCAAAAAGGGATGTGACTGCCATGTCCGGAGGAACCTTTTTCGGTATAAATACGGCCCTGCGGGGACTCATGGTCCACCAGAGGGCCCTGCAGACCACCGCCCATAACGTGGCCAACGCCAGCACCGACGGGTACACCCGCCAGCGGGTGGTCATGGTGCCCACCCTCGCTTATCCTGTACCTGCCATGAACCGCCCCGGCGGCCAGGGGTGGCAGGTGGGCACGGGCGTGGACGTCCAGGAGATAAGGCGTATAAGGGATGAATTTTTGGACAGCCAGATCCGCCGGGAGACCGGTACCTTAGGCCGGTGGGAGCAGATTCAGTATGTCCTGGAACAGGTGGAAATTGTTTTCAACGAGCCTTCCGACACGGGTCTGAGCACCCTTTTGAGCCAGTTTTGGGCCTCCTGGCAGGAGCTGGCCAAAAATGCCGAGAGTTCCCCTGTTCGCATGACGGTGATAGAAACGGCCGTGGCCCTGGCCGAGGCCTTTAACCACAGCGCCCGCCAGCTAGATACCATCATGGGGGACATCAAGCAGGCCCTTGACTTGAAGGTGAAGGAAGTAGCTTCTTTGTGCCGCCAGATCGCCGAACTCAACGTGCAGATTAAGAACGTCGTCACGTCGGGAGACCAGCCCAACGACCTCCTGGACAGGCGGGACCTCCTCCTCGACCGGCTGAGCAAGATCATCGATTTCACTGTAGAAAGGAACACTGATGGCACAATAAATATCAAAGTCGGGGACACTTCGTTATTGGAGGTAGACAAGGTTAACCTCCCGGACATCAGCAACAGTACAGTGGAACTCCAAGTGAATGATGCCCAGGCTACATTAACAATTACAGCCGACGAGGAGTCGACCATCTTTACGATTAAGGGAGGCGAGATTCTCGGGTTGGGGGAGGCTTATAACCTGGTAAGTAAGTACCGCAGTGACCTGGACACCCTGGCCGCGGAGCTGGCCGAGGCCATCAACGGTCTTCATGAGAAAGGATTCGGGATTGAGGATCCTCCCCGGTCGCGGCTTTTTTTCGTACCCGCAACAGGAACGGAGATAGATGCCGGTAACATTTCCGTGAACGGTGATTTAAGAAACAACCCCCTGCTCATCGCGGCAGCCACCACTGTCAATGTTGATATTCCTAGCGAACTCGGTTCCGGCGCTGTAGGTAAAGGCCTCGTTCCGGGCGTTCAGTACCAGATTGTTGTTGACAATGGCAGCCTGCAGTTAGAGAAATCAAGGGATGGGGGTGCGACCTGGGAACCTGTAGGAGACCCCATTGGGTGGGACGGAACCACCAAAGAAGTAACGGTAGGATCCGAAGGGGAAAATATCACGTTCACCATCAGTAGTTCTGCCCCGCGCAAGGCATATGAAGTTACTGTCACCGCTTTTCCGGGAGACGGCAGCAACGCCTTGAAAATCGCCCAGCTCCAACACAAGATAATAGAAGAAGATCTGGGCACCACCTTCGACGACTACTACAAGAACTTCATCGCCCGGCTGGGGGTGGAGGGCCACGAGGCGGGGCGCATGGTGGCCAACCAGCAGGCCCTGGTTAACCAGCTCCTCGGCCGCCGGGAGTCCATATCCGGCGTGGCCCTGGACGAAGAAATGGCCTATATGATCCAGTTCCAGCGGGGCTATCAGGCGGCCGCTAGGGTCATGACCGTCCTGGACGAAATGCTGGACACCCTCATCAACCGCATGGCGGCCCACTGATCTTTTTGATGCGCCGGGAGGGGAGAAGAATGCGGGTTACCAACCGCATGCTCATCACCAACGTCCTCACCAACATAAACAATAACCTCCAGAACATGGGCAAGGTGCAGAAACAGATGTCTTCGGGCAAGAGGGTGACCCGGCCTTCCGACGACCCCATTGTGGTGGCCCGGGTCCTTTCTTTCAAGACGGCCCTGGCCCAACAGGACCAGTACGATAAGAACATGGCCGACGCCCGGGGGTGGCTGGACGCCTCCGAAAGTGCCCTCAACATGGCGACGGCTACTTTGCAGCGGGCCCGGGAGCTGGCCGTCTATGGAGCTAATGGCACCATGCCGGAAGCTTCCTTGAAGGCTCTGGCTGCCGAAGTGGACCAGCTCATCGACGAGCTGATCCAGACGGCCAATACTTCTTATGGCGGAAGATTCCTCTTCGGCGGCACTACAACTACTTCCGCCCCCTTCAAGCGTGAAAAAGACCCGGTTTCCGGAAAAGACTTGGTTTCCTATAACGGGAACACCGGCTCCCTGGACTGGGAAGTGGCCCAGGGGGTAACCATTACCGTTAATGAGAACGGGCAAAAGATCTTTATGGAGGCCGTAAACGGGTCGCAAAGCATTTTTGAACTTCTCTTTGACTTGAAAGACCATCTAGAGAAGAGTGAACACTCCGAGGTGGGTAATACCATCGGCGAGTTCGACCAGGCCATCGACCATCTCTTAAACATCAGGGCCACCCTGGGGGCCAAGAGCAAGCGCTTAGAAATGGCCCAGGAGCGGCTCTTTGTGGCCAAGATCGGCCTTACGGAGACCATGTCCAAACTGGAGGACATCGACCTGGCCGAAACGGTCATGTATTACAAGAATGCGGAGAACGTCTACCAGGCCGCCCTGGCCACTGCGGCCATGGTGCTGCAGCCCAGCCTGGTGCACTACCTGCGCTAGAACGCGGCCCCTTACTGCGGTGTTATGGATGAGTGCTACTACGTGGCCATCTGTTATCCCGGGGCATTTTGGAGCGGTATACCCCCAGCTTCCAATACCGGAAAAAGCTGAAATAGCGCCGCCGGAGGTGAGGGCTTGGTTTTCGGCCAGCCTTATATCTGCCGGTGAAGCGGCAGTCGGATGAGCTCTTAAGTACTGTAGTGCCCGGCCCAGGGCGGGATCTGAGGTCGTCGCCATCTACTCTGGCGGAGTTTCGGCGAACGGTGGTGTACGAGCCCTATAGCCGGGTCGATTAAGGTAGGGATCCCTTTGACTGAGAGACAGGAAAGAGCCCTTTCATTTCCCTCCTCACTCCCGGGCCTACCGCCGGAGCTCACGAGGTTTGAGCTCCTTGCACTGGCACCGGACTCGCCCTTTTATTTATTGCGGTCCCTCCAGGACGAAAATGTGGGGTTCATCTTGGTAAATCCCTTTTTCTTTTTTCCGGATTACGAATTCGACCTGCCCCAGGAGGAGGCGGAGGCCCTGGGCCTGTCGTCCATCGAAGAGGTGGCCGTGTTTTGCATCGTAAATGCTCCCCGGGGACCGAAGTCGGCTACGGTGAACCTGTTGGCCCCGGTGGTGGTCAACGTGGCCACCGGTGAGGCCCGCCAAGTGGTACTGGCCGACTCCCGCTACGGCCTGCGCCATCCCCTCCCCTTAGGCCTGGAAACTTCATGCCCGAAGGGTGAGAGCCCGGCCGAGAAGGGGGAGGGCTGCTAGGTGCTGGTACTCACCCGGAAAAAGGGACAAGGGTTGGTTATCGGGAGTGGCATCCGGGTAGTGGTGGTGGAGGTCAGCGGCGAATACGTGCGCCTGGGGGTCGAGGCCCCGGCCCAGGTGCCCGTATTCCGGGAGGAAATCTACCGGGCCCTCGAGGAGGAGAACCGGGCCGCCTTGGCCTCGCGCCCGGCCATAGAGGGCTTAAAATTCTTTACCGGCGGGCAGGGCCGGACACCGGGCAGCGGCGGCCGGGACGCGACGTCTTGAGCAGACCTCCCCTGCTATGAGGGTATAGGCGGGATGCTTGGGGTACAGTTCATGGTTAAAAAATCCGGCAAGAAATGAGAAATTCCAGTTGTTAAGTAGTCGCCCACGGGAGCCGATATATGACAACGAAGGGTTTGCACGAAGTTTTATCTGTTGCCAATGAGGTGGCTAAAGATGGCAATGGTAAATCGCGTGGGAGGCCTTGCTTCCGGCCTGGACATAGGCCAGATCATATCCGACCTCATGAAGGCCCAGCGCCTGCGCCTGGACAGGATAAAGCAGGACAGGGAGATCTGGCAGTGGCGGCAGGAGGAATATCGCACAGTGAATTCGAGTCTCCTGGCCCTGCGCGATGTCGTCTTCAACCTGCGCCTCCAGGGAACCTTTCTGGCCAAGACGGCCGTGTCGGCCGATGCGAGCATCGTCACCGCTACGGCCGCCGGCAGCGCAGTGCCCACCGTATACCAGGTTAAGGTAAAAAGCCTGGCCACGGCGGCTACTAATGTGAGTACGCAAAGTATTTCGGCGTCGCCGGAAGAAAAGATAGATCCCTCAGCGAACCTCTTGTCCCAGTTAGATAAGTTGGCCGGCCAGTTCGAGCGCGATGAAAATAATAATTTCTCCTTCCGCATCAACGGGGTAGAGTTCACCTTCAACGCCGCTACGGACAGCCTGAATACCGTTATCGCCAAAGTCAACGCCACCAAGGAAGCCGGAGTCACCATGTTCTACGACCCGGTGGCCGACAAGGTGGCCATTGCTACTACTTACACCGGCGACCGCAATCCGGGCAGCGCACAGGCAGGCGGCGCCGAAATACAGATCGACGGCGCTTTTTTGACGGAGGTCTTATTCCTTAATGAAGCCAATGAGCAAGGCGGGACCGATGCCGAGTTCAGCCTAAACGGGTTGGAGCTTACCAGCCATACCAATTCTTACACCGTCAACGGGGTCACCTTCCGCTTCACCGGAGTCACCCCCGGGGGCCTCGAAGGAACGGCCACCGCGGTCACCGTAGCCCACGATGTGGATGCCGTGGTGAAGGCCGTCAAGGACTTCGTGGATAAATATAACGAGGTTATAGGCCTTATTAACGCCAAGCTCAACGAGGCCCGCTATCCCGACTACCGGCCCCTCACGGAGACCGAGATAGAGAAGGGCAAGCTCACGGAAAAGCAGATCGACCAGTGGCAGGCCAAGGCCAGGAGCGGGATTTTGAAAAACGATCCTCTCCTTAGAAGTATATTGGATGCCATGCGCCAGGTCCTGGCCAGTGTAGTGGGAGGTTTAACCGATAAGGTTACGGTGACGGTAGGGGGCCAGAGTAAGACCATAACGGCCAACAGCTTGAGCGTCATAGGCATAACTACCGGCCCCTACACGGAGAACGGCAAGCTCTATTTAGATGAAAATCGGCTACGGGAGGCTTTACAGTCTAATCCCGAGGCGGTGATGGCCCTCTTTACCAGAAGCAAAGACGAGGACGGTAGTGACCTGCCCCCTGCCGAGCGGGGCATCGCCGTACGTCTCTATGAAGCGATCAATAACGGCATCCAGCGCATTACCGCCCAGGCCGGCAGGGCGGGGGCCCTGGTGGACAACAGCTACATCGGCCGGCTCCTCCGGGAATACGACCGGCGCCTGGGCGACTACGAAGAGAGGCTGGCCCGGTTGGAGGACCGCTATTGGAGGCAGTTTACCGCCCTGGAGACGGCCATCAACCGCATGAATATGCAGAGCATGTGGCTGGCCCAGCACTTTATGCCTGGCGCCCGGTAGGCCGCAGCGGGCCTGCACCCGGGTGAAGGGCCTTTAATGAATATGCACCGGCAGGGGAGAAGCCCGTGAAAAGCGAGCTGCGCAGGCTGGGGGAAGAAAGAAAAATCTTGTGGCAGGGCTACCTCGATCTGGTGGCCGAGCAACACCGCGTGTTGACCCTCGGCCTTCTTGAGGAACTGGGGCCTGTTCTGGACCGCAAGGACCGGGCCATAGAAGAGCTGGCCGAACTGGAGACAAGGTGGGAATACAGGCGGGAGGCTGCGGCCTTGGAGGAAGACTTCTACCCGGGGGATCTGGAAGCCCTGGAAGGGGAAATAAGGGCCTTGGTGGAACGGGCGCGTGAGATGGAGAGAGCTTCTTTAGAGCTGGCCGAAGGTCTCAGGAATCAAGTTAGGAACAAACTGGCCCAGGTGCGGCAGGCCAGAACACTAATCGCCGCTTACGGCGACCCATCCGGCCCCGTACAGGGGGCCTTCCTGGATAAGACCCGGTAAGACACCCATGCCGCTAACGCGGCACCATCAGAAGGATGAAAACAACGGGCTGGCATTTCACCCTCGCGAGCGTTGGGTCCGAGCGGTTGAGCAGCCTTGGCGAAGCCGAGGAGGGAGGGCGGGGCCGAGGACAGGAAGTCCGAGGCTGGCCTCTGAAGCAAGGATGATGAATAGGCCGGGAACCCCGCCCGAGCCCGAGGCTGAGCCGTAGGCTGGGCCGCGAGGACCACTTAGCGAGCGAAAACAATGCCGGCCCGGAGAGAAGCTATTTTCGGGGCAGAATAGGCGTGAAGGGGGATAGTTCGGGGATTGAGCGCTA
>DOLC01000007.1 GCA_003509545.1 Peptococcaceae bacterium | reverse complement strand
CTCTATCTGACGCTGTAGTATTAGATACCCCCCTATTAAACTACCATCTGTTGTTCAACCTTACCCCTACCCGCCTGCTCCGACAAATCGTATCTCTGGCTTTACGTCCACCCCCTTTGTCCCTTCCCCCCGGCCCCGGCCTTTCTTATAGCCTTTCCTCCTGCCCCTACCTTGCCAGAACGGCTCCGGCGAAGGGAAATTAAAGTGCCCGTCTTCTTTAAGAATTGTACGATTTATATATTCGCTACTAAATGGAAAAATCCTTTTAAAAATATGCCCGGAATACAGCCCTGCGCCCTCCCTTCAAGCCGGAGGGCGGGGCCTTGCCGCCTAAATCAATCTATCTTCCTTATTTGCTCCCGCTTTTCCTCCAGGACCCTGTCATACTGGGATGCGAGCTGGTCCCGGACGCGGAACCACTCCTCCTGGAATTCAGGCATGTGTTCCACATTGATGCCGGTGCGGCCGCCCATGGACAGGTTCATAGCCCGAACGCCTTGGGCCACCTTTACGGCGAATTCTTCCTTGAGATTGAGGTAGGCCTGTTCTAAAGACCGGGCGTAATATTGGAAGAGCATTTCAATCTCCTTGAATACCTGCTTCAGCAGGCTACGGTTCTTCTTTATCTGGAGCAGGCCGTCCATGCACCGGCGGTTGGTGTTCATGGTATCCCCGTCCCGGGGCAGGCGGAGGTTGTTTAAGAAGGTTTCCTCCAATCCTTTCAATACGTACGGCCTGGCCTCCGGCCGGATCTTGAGGAGCTCTTCCTTCAGGTTGAGCCCCTGGTCGCTCAAGAAACGCGCCCCCAGGACCTTGCCCTGGGATACGTTCTCTATCTCCAAAAGCTTTTCCGGATCTACTTTTACGGCCGCAGCCCTTTCCAGGGCTATCTCCAGGGCCGTCTTAATTTTTTCCACAGGAAGCCACCTCCCGACTTTTTATATTATAGCCCTTCCGGCCGTACTGTACCAAGACCCCTCTTCCGCGGCCGCCCGTTCCCGCATCCCGGACCGCCGCCCCTACGGGCCTCCCGGACCCTGCCCGTCCCCCTTCTCCAGGGCGCCGCCATTCCCGGCCTCGGTGGCCTTCGTTACCTCGGGCTGCTTGGCCCGGGCTTCTCTAATCCTCTTGCGCCGGTTCTTAAAAAAGCCCAGGACTCCCAGAAACACCACGATGAGCGCCCCGGCCAGGGCCGAGGCGAAAATAACAATAACCAGGGATACCCCGGGGAAGGTCCACCTCAAAAAATGGATGTCCACCGGGACGGCGTTCTGCACCGCGAACACTGCTATAAGCAACACAAAAATCAGGGCCAGCACGCCCCAGAGCTGCATGAGACAGCACCACCTTCGCGCCTGTCATAAACCTAAACCGCCCCGGCGTTCAAGGTTTCCCGGTCCATGAAACCTTTATGATTTCTTTCCGCCTTAGGGCGAGAACAATGGGGATTTTCGACACGAAGGTTGTTTTTTCCTCCCCTACGTGAGAAATCGCCTAGGTTCCCCGCCTTTGGTACCGGCCACGTCACGCCGGGTGACCGGGCGCCCCCTAAGGACAGCCTATCCGGTCTCCTTATTTTCGGGCAGCTCTACCAGCAGAATGTTCACCGGAAGGTAACTACCGGGCGGCGGTGAATACTCTAAACGCAGTTGTCGGGGAAAGTACACCCGTTGGAGGATTACCGCTTGTCGCTGCGGCAACAAATAGCCTTCCACCGGCGTTTCCCAAATCAAACCGTTAACGGTAACAGCGCCGCAGTAAACACCCCCTCTTGGGTTCAACAGCACTGCAGTCCCGGTTTCCACACCCTCGAATACGAGCTCGTATATCGCCCCGTAATTCCCGATATTCAGTACTTCGCGGCCGGTGAGGGCATCAATGCCGGCCATGGGCGGGTCGTATTTCAAATCGCCCAAAACCAACCGGGCGTTAGGCCGGGCCAAGGGGGCCGGTATGGTTATCCGCCTGTCTGCGCCTGGGAAGGTACCCCGGACATGCTGGCCGTCAGGAGCCAAAACCGGCAGTTCCTGAAAGGCGGCTACCGGGTCCATTTCCGGGCGCACGGCGACGAAGGAAAACTCGACCGGTCCACTGGTCACCAGGTCGAACAGCCCGGAGACACAAAAGCCGGGTTTTATGGTGTAAGCACTAAGATCCGCCAGCAGGTTCTCCGTTTTCCCCGGCGGAATAACAATTGTTTTGGGGGTGTGGGGACCAAAGAACCGGACCAGCTGTTCCCGGCCTTGATGAAGAATGGCCGCGGAAGGCCGGGCCAGACCTTGCCGGGTGAGGGTTACGGTCACTGGTGCGGTGGCGGGGTTGTGGGCCAGCACATAGATCTTGAGCTCCTGTCCGGTTTTGTTCACGTGGTGCAGCATTAGCCTCGCCGAACCCGCAACCGTGTCCCTGTAGAGCAAGCCGACGGAGGGAATCTCTTCGGGGCTGTTAGACTTGAGCAGGGTGCGCTGTTTAATTTCCACTGCGGGTTCAAGAATGGGATAGTCTAGTACCTGATATTCCAGCGGGATCACTTTTTTGGGTTCCCCGTAGAGCAGGTAATACTCAGTAGGTGTATAGTGGACTTCTTCGGATACCCGGACCGTCAATTCGTACGAGTCCCTGCCGCCTAGAGGATCCCAGGCCTCAAGGATCACACGGTGTTCACCTGCTTCAAAGAAGGCCGGTTGCCGATTCGTCCACCTGTACATAAGCTCATGCCCGTCTGGATCGTAGCTCTCATTGATGTATTGGACTGGTTGTCCGATTTTGTATTCCGGCTTGTCGGTGCGAAACCGGACGACCGGCGGCGTATTCACGATCAGCTCGCGGGTGTATGGCTCGCTCCAATTACCGTTCGCATCCTTAACCCGAAGCGTGATTTCGTACCGGCCGGCGCGTTCGTAAACCGGGGCAAGACCGTGCCACGTCCTTTGTACTATGGACACCCCGTCCGGGTGAAAGCTCTCGTCCCACACTTCCACTTTTTCCCCGGGGAGGATTACCGGACGAGACAAGCTAAACCGGGCTACGGGCGGTGTCCCGGCGCCCAGTTCCACGGTAATGGTGATCAGCTTCGTGGCCGTGTCGAAATCCACTTTAGCACCCAGCGCCTCGGATATAAAGCGCAAGGGCACCATGGTACGCCCGTGGCTTATCCGGGCCGGAACGGGCAAAGACACTGCCTGGCCGTTGGTCAGGGCCTGGGACTGGCCGACCTGCAGCACCACCGATTTATCGGCACCAGACAGAACGACCGTCCTAGTTTCGGCCTGCCACGTAACAGCGAGATCCAGGGCCTCCCCGATAAAACGGAGAGGAACAAGAGTGTGGCCTGAATCGATAAAAGGCTGTACCTCGAGTTGAACCACACCGCCGTCGATGCGGGCCAAATCCTGCCCTGGAGTAAGTTGGATGACTCTCTCGCGCCTCTGGGCCTCAACTGGTGTTGCCGGCACCAGCAATAACAGAACCGCGGCTAAAGCCGTCAGAGCGATATTTATGCGCGATAGGCTCGGCAAAGTATAATAACACCCCCATACCTCTCTCCATTGTCGCCCGTGTTTCGGTGGGGAGCACTTGGCGGTAGGGCGGGAAGGATTGGTTCAGAAGGCAGGTGAACACCCGAACTCCCCCGCAGGTAAAATAGGCCAGGGTGGGACCAATAAGGATTTCCACCGTCTGGTCATCGGCCAACACCTTCGGGAGAACCCCCATACTTTATTAAGCCACCCGATAAACGGCTATGGTAACGGCTTATCCCCAAGGGTGGCTATCCCCAAGGCCTGCCGCGCTTCCCAAAACAGCTCTTCCGGTGAAGGAGGGGGTTCAGGCTCCTTGCGCCCGGTGCTGCGGGCAATACGGTCCAAGGCCAGCCACCTCTGCTGCATACGCCGGTGGAGGCGGGCTACGTACCCCGGCAGTTCTCTATCGATCCAATCCTCCAGGTAATTACCTACATAATCGCGGTCCGCGACAGTAGGCATCTTATAAAAGGCGGCCTTGGCCGCCCTCACCCGGCCGCCCGTATAAGGCAGCCACCACGGCCGGTAGGGCTCCTCACCGCTGTCGGCGCGTAAGTACCGTATGTACTTTCCGGCCGCCAGAAAGCTAAGGGCGGGCCTCATCCAGAAACGGGCAGCCGCCCCTACCCGCAGTATACGACCGTCTCCCCACATAAGGAGCTTCCACTGGAGGGCCCGGGCCTGGCGCAGATATGCCCTCCCTGCGGCGGACGGAACGCTCTGAAGCCTGAGGATTGCCGCCTCCTCGGGGGATATGCTCTCTTCCGCCGCGCAGCGAAAAGCCCGAAAGGAGGCCTCTTCCCCATTCCCATCCCCGTCCCGCACGCACCTCACGGCCTGTAGCACCTCTTCGTCCAGCTCCGGCCATACAATATCCGTCCGATCCCTCCAACCGGGGCCCAGCTTGCCAGCGATTCTTTCGAGCTGGGATTTAACAGTACCCGGCTTAATACCCAGAGAAGCCGCTATCTCCCACCTTTTCAAACCGGCCCTGGCCAGAAGGGCCACCTGCAGTTCCAGCCCGGCCAGGGCGAGCCGGGCAACAATGGGTTTGCCCTCCCCCGGGGACATCTTTTATTCCCCAACCTTCCCGCAAAAAAGTTTTTAAAGCACAATGGAAAACGGGTAAGGGCGTCACGCAAGGCAGCCTTGCTATCATTTTGACAGCACCATTATAGCCCTTGCCGCCCACAACAGCAACCCTGACGGGGCAAGACAAAACATGAGCAGTGCAGGATTCGGCAGGCTCTGTGTAGAAATTAGAAATACATGAAACCCAAAACACATCGAATAGGCAGCACACCTCACCTTTCTTCCTGGGCGCAACAAGTTGTCGGTCAGCCGATTTTTTCCGCGGTGGTAATGGGCCTCATTTTTTTAAACGCCGTAATTGTAGGGCTCGAAACCTATCCCCAGCTCTACAAAGCTTATAAGTATTGGTTTTATTACTCCGAACTGGTGATCCTCTGGCTCTTTACTGGGGAGATCATATTACGCATCTTAGCAACGCGGCCCTGGCACCGGTTTTTCGGAGATGGATGGAACCTTTTTGACTTTGGCATAGTGCTAAGCGGTCACCTTTTTGTGGGTGCCCATTTCGTTGTGGTGCTCCGCTTACTGCGGGTGTTGCGCGTACTGCGAGCGGTTACTGTGTTCCCGTCCATGCAGCGGATAGTAGCAGCCTTGCTGCGTACCATCCCAACCATCGGCAGTATCATTATGCTCATGGGACTGGTCTTTTACGTGTTCGCAGTTATCGGCACGGTATTGTTCGCGCCTATTGCTCCAGAATACTTCGGTACCCTGCACCAATCCATGCTTACTCTGTTTCAGGTAGTTACCCTTGAGTCCTGGGCCAGTGGGGTAATGCGTCCCATTAATGCTGAGGTCCAGTGGGCCTGGGTTTACTTCGTGTCCTTTATCGTTATCGGAACCTTTATCATCGTCAACTTGTTTATCGGTGTCATTGTAAACAACATTGTGGAGAAGGCTGAAGTGGAGCCGAAGCCACAAGGAGAAGGGCCAGATGCTGCTCCGGTTACTTCCACCAGGGATGAGCTAATCCGCCTCCGGCAGGAAATCGCCGAACTCAAGCTCCTCGTAGAGCGCCTGCAATCTGGGGAGCGCGAGGTGAAAAACCCCTTAAATGGTGTATAAGGCCTTTAGCAAAGGCTTCTTCAATGCTGTTTTTACCTCCCAGCTTGGGGTAAATATGCGTCCGCCTGCGCAAGGTAAATGGTGACTTTATCTGTGTATGTACCCCAAGCTACCGGCGTATGCACATGAATGAGAGCAAACCGCTGGAGCTTCGGAGGGCCCGTCAAGGATAATACGTAAAATCAATGCAAATATCCGGCTCAAATAGAGATGGCCTAACTTTAATACTTGACTTCACTGTTCCCTATTCTTACTATAGCAGTAAGAGATTTTTAAAGGAGGTTCGTAACAGCTTCGAAATAACTCACTGTGGTTGACTGCATTTAACTGTTCTACTATCATGGAAGTATGGAACTTCTATCCATTGGGGAAGCAGCGAAAAGGTTGGGCGTGCATCCGAACCGCCTCCGTGCGTGGGAGAAGCAAGGACTGCTCAGGCCCGTGCGGCTGCCCAGCGGACAGCGGAGATACCCGGCGGAGGAAATCAACCGCATTTTAGGGACAGGAGGGATAAAGGCAGATCCGGACGCGGCTGTCCTCTACGCTCGGGTGTCTACAAAGAAGCAGGCTGATGTCGGAAATTTGGAACGGCAACTGGAGAGGTTGCGGGTATACGCACTGGAGAAGGGCTACCGTGTAGTGGCGGAGTATTCGGATGTGGCTTCGGGTTTAAACCAAAACCGCCGGGGCCTGGAACGGGTGCTGAAAATGGCCGAACGGGGTGAGTTTAAAAAGCTGCTTATCGAATACCCCGACAGGTTGGCCAGGTTCGGATACGCCTATCTAGAGCGCCATTTAAAGTATTGCGGTGTAGAGATAGAAATCACTTCGCAAAAAGAGCCCGAGGACGCACATACGGAGCTGGTCCAGGACTTGTTAGCCGTAGTGACTTCTTTTTCGGCCCGGCTGTATGGCGCGAGGGGTGGCAGGAAGGTCCGGCAGGGCTTCCGGGAGCTGATAAGGGATGCCGAAGACCAAAGCAAAGCTGAGGTTTAGCGTAACAGTATGCGGGGAGTTCTTTCCGGAGGTCTACCCAACCTTCCGGTCTTCCAGGTGGAGCCGGGGTGAGGAAGACCCCCTGGCGACGGAGATGCGCCTCTTCTGCTCCTGCATGCGGTGGGCCTTCAACCGGCTTCTGGAAGGTGTTTCCCGCGACGAGATTAAGAAGCTGGGGCAGGAGCTTTTCGGTCTCAACTCCCGGTATGCGGATGATGCCAGGCTCAAGGCGCAGGCTGTGCTGGACTCCCAGAAAGAGCTGCTAGATCTGGAGGTAGAAGAAACAGAAAAGAAGCTGGGCCGGGCAAGGAAGAAGCTCGGCCTGGCAATGAAGAAGCTGGCGAAGGCAGAAGAAAAAGGTGCTCCTCCAGAAGTTATTGAAAAGCTTCATCTTACGGTCAAGGGGCGGAACAACCGGGTAGCGTCTTTAGAGAAGAAACTGGCCGAACTGGAGGCCCACTGGGAGAACGGCACGATACCAAAGGTGGTCTTCGGCGGCAAGAAACTCTGGAAGAAAGTCTGCAAAGGACGGGCCACGCGGGAGGAGTGGCAGGCCGCCCGCAAAAACCGCCTCTACTC
>DOLC01000013.1 GCA_003509545.1 Peptococcaceae bacterium | reverse complement strand
CGGGGGACCTGGTGGCCGATTTCTGTTAAGACGGGTAGAGACTAGGGTGTTTAATGCCTACCTCACTTTAGTCCTGGCTGTTCTCTTTCTGCCGGTTGCCCTTTTGAGCAACCAATTCCGGGGGCCCCTGAACGCTGAGGTGGTGGGGGCTGTGCTGGTCCTGGCCCTGGTATGCACGGTGGTCGCCTCGGAAACCCTGTGCCGGGGGCTGGTATATATCGGAGCCTCCCGGGCGGCCATCATTTTAACCCTGGAGCCGGTAGTCACCGCCGTGCTCGGCTACCTGCTCTTAAACGAGAGGCTTTATCCCAGCCAGTTACTGGGGGGAGCCCTGATCCTCGCCGGAGTGGCCCGGCAACAGGTGGCCGAATACAAGGCCCAGGGTATGGAGTCCCGGAGGGAGGGGGGCGGGCAAGCTGGCGGCCAGGGGAGACCGGACGGGATTTTCGGGGAAAAGCGGTTACCAAAGTAAGGGGAGGAGGTTCGCCATGTACCGGCCTGTGGCGCCTATTGTGTGGAGGGACGGCGGAGTAGAAATCATCGACCAGACGAAGCTGCCGGAAGAGCTGGTGGTTATCCGGCCGCAGAACATCCGCGAAATGTGGGAGGCCATTAAACAGCTTAAAGTTAGGGGTGCTCCGGCCATCGGGATTGCCGCTGCCTTCGGCCTTTATCTGGCGGTAAAGGATTCCCGTGCCAGGGATAAAGAGAGCTTCCTGGCAGACTTAAAGGAAGCCGCCGATTACCTGGCCACTTCCCGGCCTACGGCCGTAAACCTTTTCTGGGCCCTGGCGAGGATCCAGGAGAGGGTGGCGGCCTCCGAATACCAGGAGGTTGACGACCTGAAGGAAGTGGTCTTAAAGGAGGCCCTGGCCATTCAGGAAGAGGACGAGGCCATGTGCCTGGCCATAGGGCGGAACGGTGCCGAGCTTTTGCGCGGGGCGGACGCGGTTCTAACCCACTGCAATGCCGGTACCTTGGCCACGGCCCGGTACGGCACGGCCCTGGCCCCGGTGTATTACCTCGCGGGAAAGGGCAAGGTCCTGCGGGTCTTTGTGGATGAAACCAGGCCCCTCCTCCAGGGGGCGCGGCTTACGGCCTGGGAGCTAAAGGAGGCGGGCATTCCGGTTACCCTTATTACCGATAACATGGCGGCGGTGGTCATGCAGAAGGGGTGGGTCCAGGCGGTGATCGTAGGGGCCGACCGCATTGCGGCCAACGGCGATGTGGCCAACAAAATCGGCACCTACGGGGTGGCCATCCTGGCCCGGGAGCACGGCCTGCCCTTCTACGTGGCGGCCCCCAGTTCCACCTTTGATTTGAGCCTGTCCCATGGTGGTGAGATACCCATCGAAGAGCGGGATCCCGAAGAAGTCAGGTGCTGGGGAGGAAGAAGGACGGCTCCCGAGGGGATCCACGTCTTTAACCCGGCCTTTGACGTAACCCCTCACACCTACGTTACGGCTATAATTACGGAGAAGGGCGTAATCAGGCCGCCCTATACCGAGAACATCCCCCGGGTGCTGACCCCCTAAAATTGCTGGCCGGGAGCCGAATATATTTAGTAGAAACCTGGAAGGTGCTTCCGCAACAAGGGGAAATTCCCAGGGGACCCGGCTTAGGGCCCCTTTAGGCACCGGTCCCGAGCCGGTCGGTGAAACCGGGTCCGAACCCGTGTACTTCCGGAGGGGCTGCCTCTCCCGGGCCGGCCCGGCAAAAACCGCGGGCAAGCCCCCTGGCTTCTGGGCCGGCCCGGCGGCGCCCAGGGGGCTCCGTGCGGGGGGTTCCATCCGGGGCGGCAACGACACCCGGGCGAAGGATAGGCGGCGGGCCGCGAAGGGATAAGCCTTTGCGGCGGCCGGATATGCCGCCCGCAGGGACCGGGCGGGGTCCGAAGCCGCGCCCCGGGGGCGATAGTCCGGAAGCACCGACACTACCAAAGTATCGGGGGGTTGTTCTATGGGTAAAGGAAAGGCCTACGCGGCACTGGTGCTGGGCTTGCTGTTCTGCCTGGGAGCGGTCCTGCCGGCGCGGGCTGAAACGTCCTCTGCAGGCGCTGCATACCCGGTGCAAGCCGTGGAGCAGGACGTGGAAAGGGAGCAGGAGAGGGAACAGGAGCGGGAACAGGAACAGGAGCGAGAGCAGGAAGGCACGAGAGGGAAAGGGAAAAAGACAGGGCAGGTTAAAGAGCATCCCCGCGGTGCGGCCGGACACGGCTACCGGGGAATCGAGAATGCCCTGCAGCACGTGAAAAACCCGGTGGCCAGGGCGGCCCTAGAGGCTAAGCTTGAGGGCAGGAGTGTAGCCGAGGCGGTCTATGAGGCCAAAGGGCTGCTGGCCGGGTGGCAGGACCGGGAAGAACTGGCGCAAATAACCGAGGCGCTGGAGCAGGCCGTGGAGGAAGATGAGGAGGTGGATGATGTAGGCCGGGCCGAAGTTAAGAAGGAGCTGGTGAAACTCTACTTTAAGGCGGGCCGGGCCGACAAGGCCAAAGCCGCCCTGATGGACGTTGTGGCCCAGCTCCCCGAGGACGAGGAAGCCTACCGGGACCTCGACGAAGCCCGCGCCCTTCTTAACGACCTGAAGGTGAAGGTTTTCTTCCGCGGCAGAGAGGTGGAGTTTGATGTGGAGCCCAGGGTGGAAGGTGGCCGTGTCTTGGTTCCCCTGCGCCGTCTGGCCGAAGCCCTGGGGGCCGGCGTTTCCTACGAGAACGGGGTGGTAACCCTTGAAGGCAACGGCCTCACCATAAGGCTGGAAATCGGCAGCCGGCAGGCCAGGGTCAACGGTGCCGCCGTTTCCCTGGATGTCCCGGCCGCGGTGCGGGAAGGGCGGATCCTGGTGCCCCTGCGGTTTGTGAGCGAGCAGCTGAAGGCCAGGGTGCAGTATTACGGTAAGAGCCGTCTGGTAGTTGTAAATTAAGGGTGGCCGGCGCCCCGCCCGGAGGAGCGGACGCCTGGGCTTCTGCCGTCTGGTAGTCGTAAATTAAGGGCGGCCCCGCGGCCGGCCGGGTCCACCGGCTCCGCGGGGAGACGTCCATGCCGCCGAGCGGCACTATACCCTATGCCGCTTGTCGCCGGGGGTAAAGACCGGTCAAACCCCCGTTCAGGCAACTACCCTTGACAGGAACTAACGTAAGGCCTATCCTTAGACGTAAGGAGGTATTTAAATGTTAAGAGCAAGGTTAACAAGTAAGGGGCAGGTGACGATACCTGTAGCCGTCCGCCGCAAGCTTAACTTGCAACCGGGAGACGAGCTCCTTTTCGATCTCAGCCCGGACGGGGAGGTAAAGGTCAGGGCCCTGAAACGCAAACGCCTAACCGAGCTCTACGCCTCTTTGCCCGCTAAAAGACCTTACCCTGGCAAGACGGAAGTTCGCGAAGAGGTAGCCACCGGGCTGGCCCGGCAGATACTGGGTAAAGGGAAAGAAAGGTAATGGTTTATTTGTGGGTTGATGCCAACGTTGTCCTGCGCTTTCTCACCGGCAACCCTCCAGAAATGGCCGCCAAAGCCCTGGAGCTAATGAGCCGCGCTGAAAAAGGAGATATCGGCTTGCGGGTATCTCATCTGGTAGTAGCCGAAATCGTATGGGTACTCTCTTCCTTTTACAGGTATGACAAAAGTCAGATCGCCGAAACTTTGATCTCCTTTCTCGGCGCCGAGGGAATTTACGCCGAAAACCCCGCGTTGCTTATCCAGGCTCTGCAAGATATGGCGGAAAAAAACGTCGACTTCGTAGATGCCTACCTTGCCGCGCTGGCCCGGGCACAGGAAGAAAGTATCTGTTCTTTTGACAATGATTTTGAAAAGTTAAACGTCAGATGGGTTACCCCGCCAGGAGACCGGTAACCTGCCGGGCGCGCAGCCCCTCGTAGAACCTCTGCGGCTCCGCCGGGAAGCGGTTGAGCATCCCGTCTACGGTGAGCTGCGGGGTTACCTCATGGTCTCGTGCCTGAACATGAACAGCAGCCTAAACTACCCCTAAAGAAATGCAGGCGCATGAGGCTGGCAAGATGAATTCTAGCACAGCAGTCATTCTTGCCTAGAAACTGTCGAACTCCGGGTAGGGAACCCAAGGCATTCGAAGCCCTGTTCGATATAATGTTGATCAAAAGCAAAAGCCTTCTTGATCCCCAGTTTTCTCATCACGGCAAAACTGACCGTATCCACGAGGCTTAACTTCCTCCGGTTGGCCGCCAAGACGGCATTCGCGCCCAGAGAATGTAGTGAAGCGTCTACCCATTCAATCTTTAATAGGGGCTCGATATCCTCATGAAAGACTCGCACTGCCTCCATACCGAGTCTGTGTTGAATCAACGCATAGGTTTCCACCAAAACATAACCGGTGGTCAAAAGCGGGGTACGGGAATTTAAGAGGCCTGCCCAGACGGCTTTGGCCTGGCTGTGGTTGTTGTCATCGGCGTCGAGGACGGCCAAGAAGGCGGAAGTGTCGACGAAAACCTTCACTCTGCCACCGCCTCTGCAAAATAAGTACTGTGGTTAACAGAAAGGTCTTTGACGCCGGAACGGAAACGCCCGGCTGCCGCCAGCGCACGGTTTATCCGCTCTCCATTGTCGATGTCTGTTCCTGACGCCAGGATCAGATCTACACCGCGCCGGATTAGTTCTGCCATGGATAAATTTTCCGCGGCACTCAACTTCTTAAGTGCCTCAAACTGGGCCTCTGTGAGCTGGACCTGGGTGCGAATCATAATACCACCTCACTTACACGATTACATTCTATGCTGTGATGTTAGCATAACGTTGCGTTAATTTCAACCTTCTTGCCACGGCGGCGTCGCCCGCAGCGCCGGGGTTATGTTTCGGCGAAAACAAATTTAAAACCGGACGCATTCCGGCGGGGTCCCTGTAAAAATTGACATGGCCTGCTCCTTCTGATATTCTGAAATTCAGAGGTGGTTCTCATGAGGAGATCCGAGCCGGTACGGGTAGGAAAGCGGGGCACCATTACAATCCCTGCGGCGCTTCGGCAACAGTATCGCCTGGAGGAAGGAAGTATTCTGGTATTTGAGCCGAGGGAGGAAGGTATATTACTTAGACCGGCTTCCGTTTATCCGGTGGAAATATATACTCCAGAGCGCAAGGCGGAGTTCCTCTTAAATAACGCCGTTACTCCGGAAGACTATGCCTGGGCGGTAGAGGAAGTGCGTAAGATGGGGCTTGATCCGAAGACAATACCCCACGATCCGCCGCCCGGAGCTTCGGATGGACCGAGTCTTTCTTGACGCCAACGTACTTTTTTCTGCTGCCTACGGCAGCTCTTCCCTGCTACGCTTTTGGGAACTAGCCCGCTCTGGAAAAATCAAACTCTTAACGTCGGGCTACGCTCTCGAAGAAGCCCGGAGAAACCTGGATAATCAAGACCAAAGACGCCGCCTGGAGGATCTGGCAAAAGAGTTAACGTTGGTGCCGGAGCCCCCACCTGGCGTGCTATGTCCGGTTTCCCTGCCGGAGAAAGACCGTCCGTTATTGGCTGCTGCGCTGTGCGCCAGAGCTACTCATTTTGTTACGGGCGACAAGCGGCACTTTGAGAAATACTTTGGTCTAAAGATTCAGGACATTCTTATTTGCACACCCAGACAATATTTCGAGGTCCAGTCCGGTGCCTGCCGGGATAATTAAGCAATACTGCGAGGAAGGCTTCATGGGCCAAAAACTCAAGGATCATCTTTTCTTCAGCCGGCGGGAAATACCTGGAGTGGCCTGGAGCACCCCTTGGGCAAGGGAATGATAGAGAGATAACTATTGCCTAGTTATTAAGAGGTCTGCCCATACGGCTTTGGCCCGGCTGTGGTTGTTGTCATCGGCGTTGAGGACGGTCAAGAAGTAAGACTATCGCCATAGGTCCGAATGTGCTGCGAGTTTCGCGGGAATTTGCGCCTGTGGATACCGGAGGCTGCAGGCCTACAGCCGGTGCCGGTGGATGAAGCAGGAAGCCCGGCAGATACTTTTCTGCGAAAGGTGGAACGGCCGCCATGAAGGCTGCGGAAAGAAGGGAAAAGATCTTAGCCATTTTGGGTCGGGGTGAGCCCGTCACCGGGGCCGAGCTCGCCCGCCGGCTGGGGGTTAGCCGGCAGATAATTGTCCAGGATGTGGCTATCTTGAGGGCCCAGGGCAGCGAGATTTTGGCCAGCCCCCAGGGGTACCTGCTGCCCTCCAGGGAGGAGGGCTGCCGCCGTACCTTCGCCTGCCGCCACGACCTGGAGGGCCTGGAGAGGGAACTCCTTATAATGGTGGACAACGGCGGCAAGGTGGTGGATGTGGCGGTTGAGCACCCCATCTACGGGGAGCTGCGGGGTTACCTCATGGTCTCGTGCCGGCGGGAGGTGTATGAATTCATCGATAAACTCAAGAAGAGCGGCGCCAACCCCCTTTACACCCTTACGGAGAGCGGGGTGCACCTGCACACGGTGGTGGCCCCCGACGAGGACGCCCTTAAGGCCATGGAGAGGGAGCTGCTTAAGGCGGGGATCCTCTTGAGGTGAACCAGGCTGCCGGGACCTGGCGCATCCCAGTTTTGATTCCGGCCTGCTTGGCTTTCGCTCGCTCTGGAAACCTTCGCGGGCAGGACTTTTGCTTGGCTCAAGGCTCCGGCAGGCTTCCCGGCAGGATTTAAGCCTCCTGCCTCAGTTGCCGGCCGCAAGGATTCATGCCCTCGGGCCTGCCTTCGCCTTTCGCCAAGCTTAAGTTTGGCTACCGCGAAAGCTCAGTCGCTCGCTTCCAAGCCCAAGCAGGCCTGCCCTGCAAAAAGTGGGAATAACCCAGTGCCGGGACCCGTTGACGGGCTTAAGCGGTAGCCTTATAATGGGCTTAAACATGACAAGACAGGTGTATTTGCTTTACTTCAGAAAGGGGTTGCCAAATCGGCGCTCTAAGGAGAGCCGGGGAGCCTTGAGCCGATATTTCTATGAAAGTATGAAAGGTGGAACGCTAGCCTGGGGTGTACTTGTGCTGCACCAGGAAAGCAGTTGAGTAGCTATTTCTACGAAAGGTGGAATGGAGAAGGATGGAGGAACTTATCAAGGAAATCCAGGAGCTTAAAAAAAAGCGGAGGGCCGTCATCCTCGCCCACAACTACCAGCCGGATGCCGTCCAGGACATGGCCGATTTTGTGGGGGATTCTTTGGAGCTGAGCCGCAAGGCGGCGGCCTCTCCTGCCGAGGTGGTGGTGCTGGCGGGGGTGCGCTTCATGGCCGAGAGCGCCAGCATTTTGGCCCCGGAGAAAACCGTTCTGCTCCCGGACATCTTCGCCGGGTGCCCCCTGGCCGACAGCATCGATGCCGAAGCCCTGCGGCGGGCCCGGGAGCGGTACCCCGATGCCGCGGTGGTATGCTACGTCAATTCCCCGGCCGAGGTGAAGGCGGAAAGCGACATCTGCTGCACCTCCAGCAACGCCGTCCAGGTGGTGCAATCCCTGCCCCACCGCCGGGTCCTCTTTGTGCCGGACCGGAACCTGGCCCATTATGTTTCCCGCTTCACCGATAAAGAGATTATCCCCTGGGAGGGCTCCTGCCTCACCCACTGCCGGGTCACCCGGGAAGACGTCGAGGAAGCCAGGGAAGCCCACCCCGAGGCCAAGGTCCTCGTCCATCCCGAGTGCCGGCCCGAGGTGGTGGAGGCAGCCGACTTTGTGGGGAGCACGGGGCAGATCCTGAAGTACGCTCGGGAAAGCCGGGACCGGGAGTTCCTCATCGGCACGGAAATGGGTATAATCCACCGTCTGGAGGCGGAGAATCCCGGTAAGAAGTTTTATCTCCTCTCCCCGGGACTGATCTGCCCCAACATGAAGCTGACGAGCTTGGCCAAGATAGCCCAGGCCCTGAGGGAAATGAAGCCGGTGGTCCGGGTGCCCGAGCCGGTGCGCAGCCGGGCCAGGGAGGCCCTGGAGCGCATGTTGAAAGTGGGATAAGCCATGGAGCCGGTACCCCGCTATTTGGTGAACTTCAGTTTACGCGATCTTCCCTGTCTGCAAACGGACGTTCTCATTATAGGGAGCGGGATAGCCGGGCTCTTCACCGCCCTGAAGCTAACACCCCGCCGGGTTATCGTGACCGCCAAAGACCGACCTGAGGACTGCTGCACCTATTTGGCCCAGGGCGGTATTGCGGCGGCCATGGACGAGGAAGATTCTGCAGACCTCCATACGGCGGACACCCTGGCGGCCGGCGCGGGGCTGGGCGATCCGGAGGCCGCCAGGGTGCTGGCGGAAGAGGGGCCGGAGCGCATACGGGAGCTCCTAGAGTGGGGCATAGCCTTCGACCGGGAGGAGGGCCGCCTGGCCCTGGCCAGGGAGGGGGCCCACAGCCGCAGGCGCGTCCTCCACGCCGGGGGAGATGCCACGGGAGCCGTCCTCTGGCGGGGCCTCTTCGCCAAGGCCCGGGCCACCGAGGGTCTGCAGATTCTATCCCACACTATGGTTCTAGATCTCCTGGTCGAGGAGGGCCGCTGCTTCGGCGCCTTGGTGCTGCTGCCGGACGGGTCTACGGCGGCCGTCCTGGCGGCGGCTACGGTATTGGCCGGCGGTGGGGCCGGGGCCCTTTATCCGGTGACCACCAACCCGGCAGGGGCCACGGGGGACGGGGTGGCCATGGCCTACCGGGCCGGGGCGGAAGTGGCGGACCTAGAGTTCTACCAGTTCCACCCCACGGCCCTGGCCCACCCCGGAGCGGCGGGCCTGTTGATAACCGAAGCCGTCCGCGGGGAAGGTGCCGTCCTGCGGAACGCCAGGGGAGAGCGGTTCATGCCCGGCTACCATCCCAGGGCGGAGCTGGCGCCCCGGGACGTGGTGGCCCGGGCCATAGTCTCGGAAATGGCCCGCACCGGGGAGGGGCGAGTTTACCTGGACCTAAAACATCTGGACCCGGGGTGGCTGGAGTGCCGCTTTCCCACCCTGGTGGACACCTGCCGCCGGGCCGGCCTGGACCCCGCCCGCCACTGGCTGCCGGTGGCGCCGGCGGCCCATTATTTTATGGGCGGGGTGCGTACCGATCTCAAGGGACGCACGATTCTGGAGGGCCTTTACGCCTGCGGGGAGGTGGCCTGCACCGGCGCCCACGGCGCCAACCGCTTGGGGAGCAATTCCCTCCTGGAGGGGTTGGTCTTCGGCGGACGGGTGGCCCGGGAACTCCTGAATCGTCCCCTGAAGGCGCCGCCCTGCCCTCCTTTAGAGTACCGGGAGCTGGGCGGGGAAGGACCTGAGGAGGCCGCCGGGGACGCGGTAGCCCGGCTCCGGGAAATCATGGGGGCGCGGGTGGGGCTGGTGCGGGAGGCCGGAGGCCTTGAGGAGGCGGCCTGCCGAATCGAAGAAATGTGGCCCCTTTTGTACCGCGGGGCGGCCGGGCGCATGGGGGCGGAAGCCCGTAATATGCTCCTCCTGGCCGCCCTTATGGTGAAGGCGGCGGCGTGGCGTTGTGAGAGCCGCGGCGCCCACTACCGGGCGGATTTCCCGGCCCCCGACCCGGCTTACGCCAAACACCTGGTCCTGGCCCGGGGACGGGAACCCCGGGAAGTACCGGTCCGGGGTTTCGCCAGGGAGATAAAATTTCCCGGAGGAGGTGGAAAGTATGCTTAATATGCTGGCGGTCAAAGATATAGTCATCAGGGCCCTGGAGGAGGATTTAGGAGGCGGCGACGTGACCAGCGCCGCCCTTTTCGGCCCGGAAGACCTGGGCCGGGCGGAGATCATCGCCCGCCGGGAAGGTGTGGTAGCCGGCCTGCCGGTGGCGGCCGTGGTTTTCGAAGCGGCGCCGCCGGGGTGCCGCCTCGTCCCTCTGGTGGAAGAAGGGAGCCGGGTGGTGCCGGGCCAGACCGTGGCCCTGGTAGAAGGCCCCCTGCTGGGGATCTTGGGAGGGGAGAGGGTTGCCCTTAATTTTCTCCAGCGCCTGTCCGGTATTGCTTCTTTAACGGCGCGCTATGTAGAGCGCGTAAAGCCCTATAAGGCGCGGATCTGCGACACCCGCAAGACGGCGCCGGGGCTGAGGTGTTTGGACAAATATGCCGTGCGGGTAGGTGGGGGCACCAACCACCGCTTCAACCTGGCGGATGCCGTCCTACTCAAGGATAACCACCTCCGGGCCGCCGGGGGCATCCGCCGGGCAGTGGAGAAGGTGCGGCGCCGGGTGCCCCTCACCGCCAAGATCGAGGTAGAGGTGGAGAATCTGGACCAGGTGGCCGAGGCCCTGGAAGCCGGGGTGGACCTTATAATGCTGGACAATATGTCCCTTAAGGATATGTCCGAAGCTGTGGCCATGATCCGGGGCCGGGCCCTGGTAGAGGCATCAGGTGGTATTAGCCTGGAAACGGTAGCCGGCGTGGCCGCTACGGGTGTCGACTTCATCTCCGTGGGGGCTTTAACCCACAGCCCCGCGGCCCTGGATTTCACTCTGGAATTAGTTTAGGGCTGTAGCTTATCTGAGTTATGCCCACTTTTTGCAGAGCAGGCCTGCTTGGGCTTGGTAGCGAGCGAACAAGCCTTCGCGGCTAGCCCAGGCTTTAAGCTTGGCGAAAGGCGGAGGCAGGCCTCCGAGGCCATGTATCCTTGCGGCCGGCAACTGAGGCAGGAGGCTTAAATCTTGCCGGGAAGCCTGCCTTAAGCCTTTAAGCCAAGCAAAAGTCCTGCCCGCGAGGGAGGCCTTTGCGAGCGAAAGCCAAGCAGGCCCGGATCAAGACTGGGGATAACTCAGGCAGCTTATAACTTGACTTCAAATTTTTTGCCGATGTTTGAGCCGGGGGAAGGAACAAATCAAAAGATGGAGAAATAATGCTTTTATGGGGACGGGCGCTTATACATCTAATTTCACAGAAAGGAGTGTGCTCTACTTGTCCAACCGCATCCCCACGGACATCGAGATCGCCCAGAGGGCTAAAATGAAGCCCGTCATGGAACTGGCCCGAGAGTTGGGTATTGAGGAAGACGAGGTGGAACTGTACGGCAAGTACAAGGCCAAGATCTCCCTCAACGTGTACCGCCGGCTCCAGGACAGGCCCGACGGCAAGTTGATCCTGGTCACCGCCATCAACCCCACGCCGGCGGGTGAGGGCAAGACCACCACCAGCGTGGGCTTAACCGACGGCCTGGCCCGGCTGGGCAAGAAAGTCATGGTCTGCCTGCGGGAGCCCTCCCTGGGACCCAGCTTCGGCATCAAGGGCGGCGCGGCCGGAGGCGGGTATGCCCAGGTGGTGCCCATGGAAGACATCAACCTCCACTTTACCGGCGACATCCACGCGGTGACCTACGCCCACAACCTCCTGGCGGCCATGGTGGACAACCACCTCCAGCAGGGCAACGAGCTGGGCCTCGATCCGCGGACCATCACCTGGCGGCGGGTTATCGACCTTAACGACCGGGCCCTGCGGTATACCGTTATCGGCCTGGGAGGCAAGGCCAACGGCGTGCCGCGGGAGACTGGCTTCGATATTTCCGTGGCCTCGGAGGTCATGGCCTGCCTCTGCCTGGCCACGGACCTGATGGATCTGAAGGAGCGTTTTCGCCGCATAGTAGTGGGATATACTTACGACGGTAAGCCGGTAACGGCCGGCGATCTGGAAGCCCAGGGAGCCATGGCCCTGCTCATGAAAGACGCCATCAAGCCCAACCTGGTACAGACCCTGGAAAACACCCCGGCCTTCATCCACGGCGGCCCCTTTGCCAACATAGCCCACGGGTGCAACAGCATTACGGCCACTAAGACGGCCCTCAAGCTGGTCGACTATGTGGTAACCGAGGCGGGTTTCGGCGCCGACTTGGGGGCGGAGAAGTTCTTCGATGTGAAATGCCGCTACGGTGGGTTAAAACCCGATGTGGCGGTGATCGTGGCCACCGTCCGGGCCCTCAAGGTGCATGGCGGAGTTCCCAAATCCGACCTGGCCCAGGAAAACCTGGCGGCCCTGGAGGCCGGCTTTGCCAATCTGGAGAAGCATATTGAGAATGTGGGCAAATTCGGCGTACCGGCGGTGGTGGCCGTCAATGTCTTCCCGACGGATACCGAGCGGGAGCTCAACCTCCTCTACGATCTCTGCACCAAGGCCGGGGCCGAGGTGGCCCTGTCGGAGGTGTGGGCCAAGGGAGGCGAAGGCGGCAAAGACCTGGCCCAGAAGGTCTTGAAGACCATCGAGACTAAGCCGTCCAACTTCCGCTTCCTGTACGAGCTGGATCTGCCCATTAAAGACAAGATCCACCGGATAGCCACCGAGATTTACGGTGCCGACGACGTAAACTACACCGCCGAGGCGGAAAAGGCCATTGCCAATTTCACGGCCATGGGCTACGGCAACCTTCCGGTGGTTATGGCCAAGACACAGTATTCCCTGTCCGACGACATGACCAAACTGGGCCGTCCGCGCAACTTCTCCATAACCGTCCGGGACGTGCGCCTGTCTGCGGGCGCGGGCTTCATAGTGCCCCTCACCGGCGCCATCATGACCATGCCCGGACTGCCCAAGCGCCCGGCAGCCTGCAACATCGACATCGATGCCGACGGTGTGATCACCGGCCTGTTCTAGGCCCGTCCGGTTTCGATACCGTAGCGGCGGCCGAAAAGGGATCCCGGCCGCCGCTTCCTTTAACACAGGCTTAACCGCGGCCTAACGCGGCCTTAATGGGCGCGGTCTATAATTCTGGTAGGGATATTCGGGCCGGAAGGCGGGTATAGAAAGTCGGGAGGCGCCATGGGAAAGCCTAAAATACGGGTTAAGAATTTGAATTTTTATTACGGCAGCACCCGGACCCTCAAAGACGTTAGCCTCACCATCCCGGAACACCATATCACGGCGTTGATCGGGCCCTCGGGGTGCGGCAAATCCACTTTCTTGCGTACCTTGAACCGGTTAAACGATCTGATAGAGGACACCCACGTTTCGGGGGAAGTCTTGCTGGACGAAAAGAACATCTACGATCCCGATGTGGACGTCATCGGGCTGCGGAAACGGGTGGGCATGGTTTTTCAACGGCCCAACCCCTTCCCCATGTCCATCTATGACAACGTGGCCTACGGCCCCCGCATCCACGGCGTGAAGAAGAAAAAGGACCTTGACGACATCGTGGAGCGCAGCCTGAAGGCCGCGGCCCTGTGGGACGAAGTGGCCGACCGCTTGAAGCAGTCGGCCCTCGGTCTGTCAGGTGGGCAGCAGCAGCGGCTCTGCATTGCCCGGTGCCTGGCGGTGGACCCGGAGGTAATCCTCATGGATGAGCCGTCTTCCGCCCTGGACCCGGTCTCCACCCTGAAGATCGAGGAACTGATCCTGTCCCTCAAGGAGCGGTACACCATTGTCATAGTCACCCATAACATGCAGCAGGCCGCCCGGGTTTCCGATACCACCGCCTTTTTCTTGCACGGGGAGATAGTGGAGTGCGATGAGACGGCGGTCATCTTTACCCGGCCGCGGGACCAGCGGACGGAGGATTATATCACAGGCCGTTTCGGCTAACACCTTTATCCCGCCTGCGCGGCACCGGCGGAAGAAGGAAAATAGTGGGCCGGCATACAAACCAAAACAATGCCGGCCTGGTGAAAAGCTTTTTTCCGGGTAGATAGATGTAGACAAAGTATACAATATTCATAAAAACTGGAAGGTGACAACCGGGAGGGGGTGAAATATAATGAATACCAATAAGTATGGAGATATAGGGGGCGAACCGTCTATGGCAGGCTTTACCCGGCAGGGCTTTCACCAGTCCCTGGAGTATCTCCAGCAGGAGATTTTGCGCATGGGCAGCATTGTAGAGCAGGTAATAGCTAAGGCGGTGGAGAGTCTGGCCAAGCTGGATGCCAAAATAGCCGACGAGGTCATCGAGGGTGACAAAGTGGTGGATGACCTGGAACTCCAGATCGAGAACCAGTGTCTGAAACTCATCGCCACCCAGCAGCCCATGGCCAAGGACCTGCGCAAAATTGCCGCGGGGTTCAAAATTATTACCGATTTGGAGCGGATTGCGGACTACTCGGTGGACATCGCCCGGGTGGCCAAGCGGATTATCGACACCGGCCAGCCCCTCATCAAGCCCTTGATCGATATTCCCCGCATGGCGGAGCTGGCCCAGGGCATGGTGAAACGATCCCTGGACGCCTACGTCCACGGGGATGTGGACCTGGCCTACGCCGTGGCCCAGGAAGACGACCAGGTGGACCACCTGCACAACCAGATCTTCCGGGAACTCCTGGTCTTTATGATGGAGGACCCCAAGACCATCGGCCAGGCCACCTATCTCCTGTTTGTAAGCCGCTACCTGGAGCGCATTGCCGACCACGCCACTAACATTGCCGAGGAGGCCATTTACCTGGAAACGGGAGAGCGCAAGGAGTTAAACGATTAGGCGGGCCAAGGTTACGGGCAGACATCCATGCCGCCGGTGCGGTACCGACAGAAGGATGAAAACAACGAGCTGGCATGCACACAAAAACAATGCCGGCCCGGAGAGAAGTTATTTTCGGGCTAGGAGCTCGGGGGGCAGCATTTTCTGGACCCGGACGGAAAAAGCGCCCAACAGGGCGATGGCCACCACCAGGCCGGCGGCCAAACCGTACAGGGCGGGGGCACCCCACTGCACCGCTGTGCCGAAGGCCGGCGGTCCCAGGGCCACGCCGAAGAAGCGCATGGAGCCGTAGAGGCAGGTAATGCCTCCGCGTTCAGAGGCGGAAGCCGCGCTGGTGATGAGGGTGTTTACCGCCGGCAGTACGGCTCCGGTACCCAGGCCCAAGAGGGCGAGGGCCACGAAGAGAATATAGATTGAGGGCCGAAAGGCCATAATAAGTAGGGAGGCTGCTACCAGGGCCAGCCCGGTTAGGGCGGTTGCTTTGAGAAGGTATCCTCCCTTTTTCTGTAGATAAATACCCGAAAGATAGGAGCATAGGGCCATGACCCCTACCGGGATGGCGATGAGCAGGCCCACCGTTAAACCGCGAAAGTTGTAAGTAGCTTCTAGGGCATCCGCCACCAGGCTCAAAACCCCGAATAAAATAAAAAGCACTGCCATCCCGGCCAGAAAACAGGCCAGTAGGCCCAGGCCCTTTTCCCGGAAGATCCCTTTAAGGCTGGCCAGATAAGCTGCCGGGCTCTGGGTCTTTTCTCTAGCTTCCAGGGGCTCCCGCACCACCAGCCAGACGGCTATCCCGATGGGGATGGCCAGGAGGCCGTAGGCGTAGAAGGGGGCGAACCAGGCCGCAAGGCCCAGGAGGGAGCCGGCTATGGGGCTGACGACTTTGCCCAAGCCGTTGGAGGCTTCCAGGGTGCCCAGGGCTTTAGCGCGTTCCTTGCTTTGAAAAATGTCTCCCACCAGAGCCATGGCCAGTTGATAGGTTCCCCCCGCCCCTATGCCCTGGAGTATCCGGCTGCCCAGGATGAAGTAGTAGGGCTGGGGGAGGAAAGTGGCGGCCAGGCCGGCCAGGAGGCCGCCGGTCCCGTAAAGGACAAGGGCGGGGGACATGATTACCCGGCGCCCGAACCGGTCGGACAGAAAACCTGCGAAGGGGATGACGAAACCGGCCGGGAGGGAAAAGGCGGTGATGAAAAGGCTAACTTGAAAGAGGCTTACCCCCATGGCCTCCTTCATGGCGGGCAGAAGGGGTACCAGCATGGAGTTGCCCAGGACCATAATAAAGGGAACGGCGCAGAGGACGGCGAAGGGCAGCCGCATGGCAGCCTGCAAGCTACATCACCTCGTTGGATTCACTGCTTTTATTTTGGTCCGGACCTCCCTTTGCTATCCCCCGGGACTCCGGTGCGAGGGAAAGCCTTATAGGTCCGCCGCCTCCCCTGTGGTATTTTTTCCCGGCCCTCGGGGGCCCCTGGAACCTGAGTTATCTCCACTTTTTGCAGAGCAGGCCTGCTTGGGCTTGAGAT
>DOLC01000128.1 GCA_003509545.1 Peptococcaceae bacterium | reverse complement strand
TTTTGCTTGGCTTAAAGGCTTAAGGCAGGCTTCCCGGCAGAATTTAAGCATCCTGCCTCAGTTGCCGGCCGCAAGGATACATGCCCTCGGGCCAAGCTTTAAGCCTTTCGCCAAGCTTAAAGCCTGGGCTAGCCGCGAAAGCTTGTTCGCTCGCTTCCAAGCCCAAGCAGGCCTGCTCTGCAAAAAGTGGGGATAACTCAGGAAAACTCTAGCCGAAAATGGGGGCTTGCCCGGCGGGCGGCCCTGAGGGCTTCCCCGAACTCGGCGGCCGTTATTCGTCGGGCCAGGGCTCCATAGCGCCGCGCCTCACCGGCCGGATAATACTGGTCCATGAGGTTAATGTAAGAGTAGGGGGAAATCTCCCGGGCGATAAAATCCATGACTTCCCGGGTACCGGCCAAGCCCTCGGGCAGCACCAGGTGGCGGATTATAAGGCCGCGCCGGGCAAGACCGCGGGCGTCTATTTCCAGGTCCCCCACCTGGCGGTGCATCTCTTTGAGGGCCTCCTTGGCCACCCGAGGATAATCCGGCGCCCTGGAGAGCCGCATCCCCACTTCCGGGTCGGCATACTTGAAGTCGGGCATGTAGATATCGATGAGGCCGTCGAGGCTCTCCAGAGTCGACCTTTCTTCGTACCCGCCGCAGTTATAAACCAGGGGTATCCTCAGGCCCTCCTCCGCGGCCAGGGACAGGGCGGCTATGATCTGAGGTACATAATGGGAAGGGGTGACCAGGTTGATGTTGTGGCAGCCCCGTTCCTGGAGGGCCAGCATGATGCTGGCCAGCTCCTCCAGGGATACCTTCTCGCCTTCCTTACCCCGGCTGATCTCGAAGTTCTGGCAGAATACACAGCCCAGATTACAGTGGCTGAAAAAAATGGTACCCGAGCCGCTCCACCCCACCAGGGGCGGTTCCTCGCCGAAGTGGGGACCGTAACCGGCGATTTCGACTTCCCACCCCGCCCGGCAGAAGCCCAGTTCTCCCTTTTGCCGGTTGACGCGGCAGTGGTGGGGGCAAACAGTACATTCTTTAAGGAGCTCCAGGAGCCCGGCAGCCAGTTCCTTCAGCCGCCCTCCGGCCAGGTAATTCATGTATCCCGGATACAGGTCCATGCCCATCCCCGTCCTTGCTCACTTTTGTACAGCAACTATTATACCCGCCAGGCGAAACCCTATAGCCTTTGCGGGGCCCCTTTTAAGGCCGGCTCGAGGTAGGCCCGGGGCTGCGCCAGACAAAGAAACCTAGATTTGCCGCAAAAAATTACGTCTCTCGTAGGAGAAGAGCAAACGATGACAGAAATATCCTC
The DNA here is from genome assembly GCA_003509545.1 of Peptococcaceae bacterium. GTDB lineage: Bacteria > Bacillota > DSM-521 > Neomoorellales > Neomoorellaceae > UBA12545. The sequence continues at coordinate 2,585 of DOLC01000128.1, read as the reverse complement.
TCCTGCAGCCTAAATCATCTAAAATCAGGGTTGCGGTTTTTCATAGGCGGGGATACGCCAGAAGCCGGCCCCCTTGCGCGCCGGAACAAGAAGCCGTATGCTGTTGGTAACGGCCTTTAACAGGAGGTTTTACCTTGCTGCCCCTGGATACCACTGCCGCCATTTTCTTGGTCTCCATGGTTGCGGGTATCATCGGCGCCCTGCTGGGACTGGGAGGGGGCATCATCTTAATACCCGCCCTCACCCTGGGCTTCGGTATAGACATTCGCTATGCCGCCGGCGCCAGCCTGATTTCCGTAGTGGCTACCTCCAGCGGCGCGGCCGCCGCCTATGTTCGGGACCGCCTCACCAATATCCGCATCGGTTTGTTCCTGGAGATGGCCACCACCTCCGGAGCCGTCACCGGCGCCTTCTTGGCCGGAATAATCAGCCCACGGCTTTTATACATCATTTTTGCCCTCATGCTGGGGTACTCTACCCTGGCCATGTTCCGGCGCCGCCAGGTGGAATTGCCCGAGGAAGTCGTGCCCCATCCCCTGGCCCGCAAACTGCGCTTGGAAGGAAGCTACTACGATCCGGCCTTAGGCAGACGGGTTGATTATACTTCCTCCGGGGTTTACGAAAGCTTCGCCCTCATGTACGGGGCCGGCATTATCTCGGGCCTTTTGGGGATAGGCAGCGGGCTTTTCAAGGTCATGGCCATGGATATGTTCATGAAACTGCCCATGAAGGTTTCCACCGCTACCAGCAACTTCATGATCGGAGTAACCGCGGCGGCCAGCGCGGGCATCTATTTCGCCCGGGGCAATATTAACCCGGCCCTTGCCGCGCCGGTTGCCCTGGGAGTAATGGTAGGTGCCACCCTGGGCACCCGCCTTATGGTCCGGGCCCGCAATGTTACCCTGCGGAAAATCTTTGTTCCCGTACTGCTTTATGTATCCTTGGAAATGCTGCTCAAGGGGTTGAGGGGGTGAGGTTTATGGCCGCCCGTTCCCCCCAGGGGTCTCCTGAGGGTCTTCCGCCCTCTACAGTGGAGGGTATTATCAGCCGTTCCCTGCGGTGGGGTGTGATAATAAGTGCGGGGTTCATTGTCCTGGGTCTCGCCTGGATCCTGATTACGGGTAGCACCGGCTATCCACCGGGCTACTATCCCACCGCCCTCTCTCAGGTGCTCCGGGGAGCCCTCGAGGGCAAACCCTTGGCCGTCGTCGACGTAGGACTCCTCATCCTTATCGCCACCCCCGTCTTCCGGGTAGCGGCTTCCCTGGTAGCCTTTTTAGTGGCGGGGGACCTGCCCTATGTGTTGATCAGTGCTTATGTGCTGGCCATGCTGCTCCTCAGTTTGCTCCTGGGAAGGGCCGTCTAGCGGCGGGCGGCCTTTTCTTCTGCGCGCCGGCGGACGGCCGCTATTTTTTCCTCCGACAAGGGTCGCTCGAAGCTGCGCAGGCCGGCCAGGCGGAAGCCGTGTTTGCGCGCCAGGCGGCCGATCTCGTCCACCTGCTCCACCGTCAGGTCGCGCCCTAAAGTAAAGTTTTCCAGGCGGCCCTCCAGGGCCAGGATCATGGTTTCGGCCATACACGCATAGGCCAGCCCGGGGGGATAGCCGAAATTGAAATGAAAATCTACTTCCCCGGGGACCTCCACCACGCCGCCCTCGATGACCAGGACATCATCCCTTTCTTCCGCCACTCTGCGGGATACATCCCGCGGCCGGGCCACGTCGCAAACTACGGCCCCCGGTTTGAGGTCCTCGGGCTCGATAACCGCTTCGGCCGCCGAAGTAACGGTAAGGACTACGTCTGCGCCGCGCAGGGCCTCTTTGAGCTCCCGGCTCACCCGAACATCCGCCCCCGTGTCCTTAACAATGCGCCGGGCCAAATGCTCGAGCTTTTGTTCATTCCTGGCCACCAGGGTCAGGGAGGGGCATTCCCTGGCCAGAATGCGGGCGCAGACGGCGCCTATGGCCCCGGTGGCCCCTACCACCACTGTATCCGCCCGGGAAAGATCTATACCCATGAGCTCCGCCGCCTTCCGGGTCCCCTCCAGGGCCGTGGCCACGGTATAGCTGTTGCCGGTGGTTACCGGAATGTTCAGGTGGCGGGCTATGGTGATGCCGGCGTCGCCCACCACCGAAGTCATGGCCCCCAGGCCCACGATCTCTGCGCCGAGCTTTTCCGCCAGGCGCCCCGCCTGGATTATGCGGTCCAGCACCGCCTTTTCCGGCAGGGTGACCATTTGACGGCTGGTCAGGGGGCAAGAGATGAGCCAACCTTCGGTTTCGCCGTAGGGAGAGCGCACCCCGGTGATATAAGAAGTTTTGAGGGGCGGCAGCCACAGGAGGATCCTCTCCACCACGCAAGCAGGTAGGTACCTGGCCACCGAGAATTTACGGGCTACATAACTGACATCCAGGGGATGGATGATAAAAGCGAACTTGTGCAACTCCTCCAGCCTCCTAATCTTCCCTCAGTTTCCTGCCCTCAAGACACCCATGCCGCTAACGCGGCACCATCAGTCAGAAGGATTAAAACACCGGGCCGGCATTTCTCCCCTGCGAGCAATTTGGTCCGAGCGGATGAGCAGCC
>DOLC01000091.1 GCA_003509545.1 Peptococcaceae bacterium | reverse complement strand
TTGCAGAGCAGGCCTGCTTGGGCTTGGAAGCGAGCGAACAAGCTTTCGCGGCTAGCCCAGGCTTTAAGCTTGGCGAAAGGCTTAAAGCTTGGCCCGAGGGCATGTATCCTTGCGGCCGGCAACTGAGGCAGGATGCTTAAATTCTGCCGGGAAGCCTGCCTTAAGCCTTTAAGCCAAGCAAAAGTCCTGCCCGCGAGGGAGGCCTTTGCAGCGAAAGCCAAGCAGGCCGGGATCAAAACTGGGGATAATTCAGCTTCCGGGCCGCATCCCGCATTTCCTTGCGGAAAGGGTAGAGGGCCTGCCGTGCGGACCGGCAAAGCACTTCCTCGCTAACTCAGGCCTCGCTGGCAAAAACCCGGTAGTTTAAGTCGGGGAAAATGTTGTCTTTTTCCTCCATTTCCCGCAGCCCATCTTCTTTTATTTGCTTTTTCTCCACACCGGCCTTTAACTCCCAGAAGTTGATCAGGTGTCTTTTAGTCCTTTCCACTGCGTACTCCACCATGGTGCCCGTCTTCATGATAAAGGCCCAGTCGCTGCTCTGGGCGAGCAAGAGCTCCCGGGCCGCCTGGTTCAGAGCCCGCCTCTCCAGATCGGTGGGACGGGCATACCGGTTGGCCAGGGAGATCATGGCCTCGGCCGCGTTGTGGAGGTGGCGGTAAATCCAGTCGTTGGAGCCGTTCAGCCATACTTCGTTGTAGCCGTTGTTGCCCCAGCTGGACATGCAGGGGGTGGCCGGCTGGTTTTGGGGGAAGCGCTCCAGGTAGTCGCCGGGGGTAATAAAGACAAAGGGTTTGTGGTATAAACCCGCCACCTGGCGGAAAAGGGAATCCAGCCACTGGGGGCCCTCGAACCACCAGTGGCCGAAGAGCTCGGCATCATAAGGGCAGACCACCAGGGGCGGCCGGTCCATGTGGGCGGACAGGTACCGGATCTGGTGCTCCCGGTTGAAAAGGAAATTGCCGGCATGTATTTGGGCCTTCCGGCCAGCCCACTCCGGAACGTAAGGTTCTTTAAAGTTAGTCTTACCTGTGATGCGGAAGTACTTTAGCCCCGTATCCACCCTCAGGCCTGAGGGGTGGATATAAGGCTTTATATATTCGAAGTCCAGATCGTAGCCAATATCCCGGTAAAACTCCCGATAATCGAAGTCCCCGGGATAACCCTCCTGGGCACTCCACACCTGTTCGGAGGACTCCAGGTCCCTGCCGAAGGCCGCAACGCCGGAAGGAGTTGTAACCGGGGCGAAGATACTGTACCGCGGACGGGGAGTGGCATAGAGGAGGCCGTGGGCATCAACAAAAAAGTATTCTATATTGTACCGGCGCAAAATAGCATCGTCTCCCGGATTGTAACCGCACTCGGGCAGCCACAGTCCCCTGGGGGGCCGGCCGAAGAGGCGGGTGTGGTTTTGGACGGCCGTTTGGACCTGGGCCCTTACCACTTCGCGGTGCAGCCCGAGGAGGGGGAGATAGCCGTGGGTGGCGGCACAGGTTATCATCTCCACCGCCCCGGCGTCTTGAAGCTCGCGCCAGGCGGCCAGCAGGTCGCCTTTATAGAAAGTGTAAGTACGGTAAATATCTTCGAAGAGCCTTTGATACATGCGTGCCACTATATGGAAGCGGGCATCGTTACGGGTGCGCCACACCTCCCTGGCGGCCAGCTCCCGCAGGCGCTCGAGGTAGGTCAGATAGCGCCCCTGGATGAACTCGTCGGCCATCATACTGGCCAGAGGAGGGCTTAAGGAAACCGTCAGCCGGACGGGAACCAGGTCTTCCAGGAGGCGTTGCAGCATCCGGATAAGGGGTATATAGGTTTCGGTGACCGCCTCGTGGTACCATTTTTCGGCCAGGGAGTATTCTTCTTCGGGGTGGCGCACATAGGGCAAGTGGGCGTGGAGTACCAGGGCCACGTAACCTAAAGGCATAACATCACCTTTTCAGCATGTTTAGGACCGCCGCTCCAACAGGGCCGGGGAACTCAATCCCGCCCTGCCTTTAGCTGACGCCTCCCAGCAGGCTTCCAGGGGAGGCCACAGAGGATCGATCACCTGGCTGGGCCGGTCTGCGGGAGTGGTCACTGTATTGGATCTGACGAGGACGATAAAGCCGTGGCGCGGGTGGAGGCGGCCTAAATCGACGCAAAAAGTGCTGCAGGGCTTGCCCACCGGGATGTACCAGTTGTCGGCGAAGTCGGTGACGGCAATTTCAAAATACGGGGCGTGGAGGAAATCATCATAGGGATGGCCGGTCAGGTCATAAATCCGTAAAACAGGCCGGGATTCCAGCCAGGAGCCAGCCCCGTAGAGCCGCTCGAACTCTTCCCTTTTGGACGCCGTTATTTCCCAGTAGGCATAGAGCCAATAGGGGTCCTTCACCAAAAGCACGATCTGGTCTTTGCCGTATTTCTCGGGTAGCCTGGCCGGGGCCTCGGGAGGGGCGGGCAAAGCCTTGCGGGGGGCCGGCCGGCTCCTCCTGGCCAGATACCATATAGTTCCGATTATGGCAATAAGGAGGATTAGGATAGAAGCCACCAACATCTATTCCTTCCCCTTTTCTGCGAGTTAAGTTGCGTGTATTTTGGGGCCGTTAGGCCGGCAAATAAACTGTTACCTTTGGTGGAATAATGCCTTAAGGAGTTTAGTTCATGCTTATTATGTCCAGAAGGACGAAGTTTATTTGATAAGGTCTACAAGCATTTTTTGAGACTCTAACCCGGTGGAGGAAAGCAGCATTGCCGAGGGAATTGTCTTTGGGAAACGGCCGCCTGCTGATCAATTTCGATGGAAGATTCAATATGCGCGATCTCTACTATCCTTACGTGGGCTGGCCCAACCACATAAGCCACTTGGGCGGGGAAAAAAGCCGGCTCGGCCTCTGGACCGACGGCCGCTTTGCGTGGCTGGAGGAATCAAGCTGGGAGTTGCAGGTGGGCTACAAGCCCGGGACCTTGAACGGGAGGGTCCGGGGGGTAAACAAAGACCTTAAGGTGGCCCTGGAAATAGAAAACGGCGTCCACTACCGCTGGGACGTTTTTCTTCAGAAGGTGACGGTGCACAACCTGGCCGCGAGTTCCCGGGAAATCAGACTGTTCTTTTACCACGACTTCACCTTGAACGAATCCCCCCTGGGCGATACGGCCGCCTATCTCCCGGACCGGGGGGTCCTCCTCCATTACAAGCGCGGCCTCTACTTCCTCATTAACGGCCGGGCCGGCGGCGAAGGCTTTTTTCAATACGCCACTGGCAACAAGCGGTTCCGCGGCGCCGAAGGTACCTGGAGGGACGCGGAGGACGGGCACCTGGAGGGCAACCCCATCCACCACGGCTCGGTGGACAGTACGGCGAGTTTCCGCCTGTACCTGGCCCCGGGGGAAAAGGGAAAAGTGTATTACTGGATCGCGGCCGGCCGGAACTGGTCGGAAGTGGCCAGGGCCAATGGGGTGGTGCTTGCCTCCCGTTTGGAGCGCATCCTGGCGGAAAACGGCGACTACTGGCGGGCCTGGGCCCGCAAATACGAGCGCGATTTCGGCGACTTACCGCCCGCGGTGGTGGACCTGTACTACCAAAGCCTTCTAGTGATCCGCACCCAGACCGACGGCGGCGGCGCCATTCTGGCCGCCAGCGACAGCGATATCCTGTACGAAGCCAGGGACCACTACGGGTACTGCTGGCCCCGGGACGGCGCCCTGGTGGCGGCGGCCATGGACCAGGCGGGCTATCCCGAAGTCTCCTTTCCCTTTTATTATTACTGTTCCCGGATCCTGGATCCCAGGGGATTTTTTTATCAAAAATACAATCCTGACGGTACTCTGGGTTCCAGCTGGCTGCCGCCGGTGCACGGCAAGAAGAGCATAATCCCCTTCCAGGAAGACGAAACGGCCCTGGTGCTCTGGGCCCTAGGGGAGTCGTGGAACAAGTACCGCGATTGGCGCCTGATTAACGACCTTTACCCCACTCTGGTCCGGCCGGCGGCCGAATTTCTCCTTTCCTACCGGGATACCCGCACCGGCCTTCCTCTGCCCAGTTACGACCTGTGGGAGGAGCGCCGGGGTGTTTTCACCTTTACCGCCGCCGCGGTTTATGCTGGCCTGAAGGCCGCCGGCCTGCTGGCCCATTATGCCGGAAGGCCCGAAGAAAGGGAAAAGTACTGGGGGGCGGCGGAAGAAGTGAAGAGGGGAATAGGGGAACACCTGTATTCTCCGGCCTTAGGCCGTTTCGTACGGGGCCTTTATATTGATGATGAAGGGCGGGCTAAGGTGGACCACATCTTGGACGCCAGCCTCTTAATCTTGGGGGTACTGGACGTCTGGCCGCCCGGGGACCCGCGCCTGGGGCGGACCGTCGAGGCCGTGGAACAGGGCCTCAAAGTCAACACCCCGGTGGGAGGAATAGCGCGGTATACGGGCGACTACTATTTCCGCCGCAGCGAAGACTTCCAGACCGTCCCCGGGAACCCGTGGTTCATCTGTACCCTGTGGCTCGCCCTCTGCCAGGCCAAGGCGGCGCGGGGAGGGGAAGAGTTGGAAGGGGTACGCAGGATTTTAGAATGGGCGGCAGGCCGGGCCACTCCGGCCGGCATGCTGCCGGAACAGCTCCACCCGTACACGGGGGAACCCCTTTCCGTCTCACCCCTCTCGTGGTCCCACGCCACCTTCGTTAGCGCCGTAGAAACCTACCTCGCATGCCGGCGGAAACTCCAGGAAGGCAACCGTGCCGCCGGCGGGGCACCAGCAGAAGGATGAAAACAACGGGCCGGCATGCAAACAAAAACAATGCCGGCCTGGAGGGAAGTTATTTTCGGGGTAGCCGCTCATGACGGCTGACGCCCTTTTCACGAACCATGAAAATGAGAAGGCTATTTTCGGAGGAGCCGCTCATGAGG
>DOLC01000089.1 GCA_003509545.1 Peptococcaceae bacterium | reverse complement strand
AGGCTGCTCAACCGCTCGGACCCAACGCTCGCGAGGGAGAAATGCCGGCCCCTCCTTTTCATCCTTACTGATGGTGCCGCGTTAGCGGCATGGGTGTCTTAGCCGTACTTAATCCTTAAGGGCCGAGGCGAGAAGCTCCATAGTTTCTTCGTAAGAAAAATACTCTTCCCTGTCCTGGCGCAGGAAGGCCTGAAGGGCGTCGTAATATTTCAGGGCCGCATCTACCCGGGGATTGGAGCCGGACCGGTAGGCGCCGATTTCGATGAGGTCCGCCGCCTCGGCATAGGCGGCCAGAAGGTCCCGCACCCTGCCCGCCAGCTCCTGCTGGTAGGCGGGGGTGATCTCGGGCATAATGCGGCTTAAACTCGCCAGGACGTCAATGGCCGGATAATGGTTGCGGGCGGCCAGCTGGCGCGACAGGACGATGTGGCCGTCCAGGAGGCCCCTCACCGCATCGGCCACCGGCTCGTTGAAATCGTCCCCCTCCACCAGCACGGTATATAGCCCGGTGATAGATCCCCGGGAACTGTTCCCCGCCCTCTCCACCAGGCGGGGAAGCAGGGCGAAAACCGAAGGCGTGTAGCCACGGGTGGTGGGCGGCTCGCCGATGGCCAGGCCTACCTCTCGCTGGGCCATGCACAGTCGGGTGAGGGAATCCATCATCAAAAGCACTTTGAGGCCCTGGTCGCGAAAATACTCGGCAATGGCCGTAGCCACGAAGGCCCCTTTTATCCGCACCAGGGCCGGTTGGTCCGAGGTGGCCGCCACTACCACCGACCGCTTCAGGCCCTCCTCCCCCAGGGCTTCCTCCAGGAAATCCCTTACTTCCCGTCCGCGCTCCCCTATCAGGGCTATAACGTTGATATCCGCCGTACTGCGGCGGGCGATCATCCCCAGGAGGATGCTCTTGCCTACGCCGCTTCCGGCGAAAATCCCCACCCTCTGGCCCAGTCCGCAGGTAATCAAGGCATCTATAGCCTTCACGCCGGTGGTCAAGATCTCCCGAATGGGCTGCCTTTCCAGGGGCTGGGGGGGTGGATTGTTGATGGGGTATCCGGTTCCCCTTATGGGCCGGCATCCGTCCAGGGGCCTGCCCAGGCCGTCCAGCACCCGGCCCAGGAGCCCCCTGCCCACCGTCACCTGCAGGCCCTGCCCCGTGGCCATCACCCGGCAGCCGGGCCCTATGCCCTCCAGCTCCCCCAGGGGCATGAGCAGGGTTACGTTCTCGCGGAACCCCACCACCTCGGCCACAACCGGCGCGCGCCCGTTGTTGAATATGTGACAGACTTCTCCGACGGCCGCCTTTAGCCCCCGCGCCTCCAGGGTCAGGCCGATGACCCTGGTGATCTTGCCCCCCTGCTTCCACAGGTCGGCCCGGCGCAGGGCCTCAAGGGCTAAAGCGTGTCCGCCCATTCCTCTCCCTTCCCATCTGCCCGGAGGATCCGGCGTGCTTCTTGTAGTTGGCTCTCCACCGTAGCATCGACAAATCCGTTTTCCGTCTCCACCCTGAAACCCCCGGGGTGGATGGCTTCATCGGGAACTATCTGCAGCCGGATCCCGGCGCCCATATCCTGCAGCAACTCCTCCCGGCGCTGCCGCAGGAAATCGACGTCGGAAGGCGCGGCATATATGGTGTAAATTTGCCCTTCCGCCACCCGCTGCACCGCGCCCTTGGCGATGTCCAGGACCACTTCCGGGCTAAGCTCCACCTGGCGTTTGATTATCTTGGATGCCACCTCCAGGGCCAGTTCCACGATATCCCCTTCTGCAGCCCGCAGGGTATCCCGGTAGGCGGCCCGGGCTTCTTCCAGCACCTTCTCCGCCTGCCGGCGCAAACCCTCGGCCTCCTGGCGCAGGGTTTCCGCCTCGGCCGCCCCGGCCCGGAAGCCGGCCTCGCGCCCTTCCTCCCAGCCAGCCCGAAAACCTTCTTCCCGGGCTCTGGCCTTGAGCTCCTCGGCCTCCTCCCGCGCCGCTTGCAAGATTCTTTCCGCCTCCCGCCGGGCGCCCTCCAAAAGGTCCTCCGCCTTCTCACCGGCCTGCCGGGGAGCCTCCCCGTCGCCGGACCCTTCCCCCTCTTCCTGCCAGCAGGGGAACATCTCCCGCACCGGAACCTCGCATTCTCCCCCCGGCGCGCTGACTTCCTTGATAACCCTAGACCACCACAGCATCCTGCCCACCCCTGGCGATAATAATCTCCCCGGTCTCGTCCAGGCGGCGGATTATCTGAACTATCCGCTGCTGGGCGGCCTCCACATCCCGCAGGCGGGTGGGGCCCATGTACTCGATGTCCTCCTTGAGCATTTCCGCCGCCCGCTTGGAGAGGTTGCGGTAGATGCGGTTGGCCACTTCTTCGCTGGCCGTCTTCAGGGCCAGGGCCAGGTCCTTCATATCCACCTCCCGCAGAACCCGCCGTATGGAGTTGTCGTCCAGGACGATGATGTCCTCGAAGACGAACATCCGCTTGCGTATCTCGTCGGCCAACTCGGGATCTTCCTGCTCCAGGGATTCCAGGATGGTACGCTCGGTGGAGCGGTCCACCCGGTTGAGGACGTCCACCAAGGCCTTTATCCCGCCCACCAAGGCAAAGTCCTGCCCCACCACCGAAGAAAGACGCTGCTCCAGAATCTGCTCCAGTTCCCGCACCGTGTCCGGAGAGGCCCGCTCCATGAGGGCCAGCCGCTTGGCCACGTCGGCCTGCAGTTCCTCCGGAAGGGCGCTCAACACCACGGCCGCCTGCTCCGGCTCCAGATAGGCCAGGATAAGGGCGATGGTCTGGGGATGCTCGTTATAGAGGAAATTTACCAGCTGCTTGGGGTCGGCCTTGCGAATGGTGTTAAAGGGCCGTATCTTCGACGTAGCCATGAGCTTCTTGATAATCTCGGCCGCCCGGGCGGGGCCTACCGCCCTCTCCAGCACCTCCCGGGCATATTTTATGCCTCCCTGGAGAATGAACTGCCTGGCCTCGTGGAGCTCCCAGAACTCGTCAACCACAAGCTGCTTGGTTTCCGGATCCACCATCGTGGTGTTGGCAATCTGGTAGGTAACCTTTTCCATGTCCTCCTGGGGCAACTGTTTGATGACCAGGGAGGACAGTTCGGGACCCAGGGTTATGAGAAAAATAGCGGCCTTCTCCAAGCCGGTGAGCTGCCTCTGCCGCGCCACTTTTACCCTTTACTCCTCCCTCAACCATGCTCTAAGGAGCTGGGCCACATCGTCCGGGTGCTGCCGTACCAGCTCTCGCAACTTCTCCTGGCGGGCCCGTCGTTCCAGCTCCTCCCGCCGCTCTTCTTCGCTAACGGCCACCTGTTCTTCGGCTATCCCGGTACCGGGCGTGGATAGCTCTGCCGGCCAGGGTTCCACGGCAGGTGCCGCCCGGCGCCTCCGCCATACGACGAGGAGTACTATGAGGAAGATCAGCAGGCCCAACCCGCCCGCCGCCAGGCCGGCATAGAGGAGAAGCTCCCGGCGGCGGCGCTCCGCCTCTTCGGCGGCCGCCATTTCGGCCGCAGCCCTTTCCTGCCAAGTATTATCAAAGGCCAGACTCAAGACCGTGATCTGGTCGCCCCGGTCGGGCTGAAAACCCACCGCCGCCTCCACGATCTGGCGGATCTGCTCTTCCCGCGGGGGATCCACCGGACCGTTGACGGCTACGGAGGTTGAAAGTCTCCTTATCTGGCCCGGAGCATACACGATGCGCGTCTGGACCTCGTCCAGTTCGTAGTTGCGGGTGATGTCGGATTTTTCGTAGGTGCCGCCTTCCGGCAATACCACGGCGTATCCCGGCGGCTCCCGGTTGGGATCCCCCGCCGGCCCGCCGGCCCCACCGCCGGTACCCTGTTCGGTTATGACCTGCTCACTGCGGACGGAGCCCTCGTCGCCCCACTCCCGGCGGAAGACTTCCTGCTGGTTAAAATCGAGCTCCGCATTGACCATCACCACGGCCTGGCCGGGGCCCAGGATCCTGGTGAGCATGTTTTGTATCCGCTGCTCGAGATCCCTTTCCAGCGCCCGTTTGAGCTCCTGCTGCCTTTCTTGCTGGCCGGTGAGGGGGCCGCTTTCGCCTTCGGCCAAGCCGGCGCTCAAGACATTGCCCTGGGTATCAATGATATGTACGTTTTCCGGTTTCAGGCCCTCCACACTGGCCGCCACCAGCTGCATTATTCCCTGGACCTGTTCGGGCCGCAGACGGGCCAGGGGCTTAAGCTTCAAGACGATGGAAGCCGAAGGCGGCGCCTGCTCCTCCAGGAATACGCTCGGCTGGGGAAGCACCAGGTGTACCCGGGCATTTTCCACCTCTTCCAGGGAAGTGATAGTACGCTGGAGCTCACCCTGCAGGGCACGCTGGTAGTTGATGTGCCGCTCAAAATCGGTCATGCCCAGTTTACTCTGATCGAAGAGCTCGAAGCCCAGGCTCCGCCCGCCCAATACACCGGCGCCGGCCAAGTCGAGGCGCGTCTCGTAAACCCTGTCCTGGGGCACCAGGACGGTAGTCCCCCCATCGGCCAGCCGAAAGGGGATATTCATCTCCTTCAGCCTGGCCACCACCGCGGCCGCATCCTGCTGTTCGAGACCGGTAAACAAGGGGGCAAACTTGGGCCTTAGAAACCAACTTAACCATAAGGTGCCGGCCACCAGGCTGGCCAGGATCACGACCACCAGGGCCGACCGCCGGGCTGGCGTAAGGCTGTTCCAGTACCCGGTAACTTTATGCGGTAGGTCCTGAACCTTCATCCCCCAACTCCTTACAACTGCATGCGGAAAATCTCCTGATAGGCTTCCAGTACCTTATTCCGGACCTGCACCGCCAGCTGGAGGGATAAACTGGCCTGTTCCAGGGCAAGGGTCACCTGGTGGAGGTCCTGCACCTGCCCGGCCAAATATTGGAGGGTAAGCCTGTCGGCCTGCTTCTGGCTATCGTTCAACTCCCGTAGTTTGGCGGACAGCAGCTCGCCGAAAGACGTTGCCAACTGCGCCGCCCCTGACTTGGCGGGGCCCTCCCTTTCCTGAAAGGCTTTTCCCGCCGTGGGTATCAGCATAGAGACCTGACCGGATAACACAGTCCATCTCCTCTCCCTAAATTTAAGCCCGGCCGATTTCCAGGGCCTTCAAGGCCATACCCTTGGCGGCGTTAAGAACCGTGGCATTGGCCTCATAGGCCCGCGCGGCGGTAATTAGGTCGATCATCTCGTTTACCACGTTGATATTGGGAAGGGATACGTAACCCCGGGCGTCGGCATCGGGGTGGGAAGGATCGTATACCAGCCGCGGCGGTGTGCTGTCCTCCACGATAGCCGCCACCCTAACCCCCGCACCGGGCCAGGGAGCCCTCCCCGCACCCATGGCCGCCTGCAGGCGCTCGGCAAAAACGGCCACCTTTCTCCGGTAGGGTCCGCCGGATGCCGTACGGGTAGTGTTGATGTTGGCCAAATTGCCGGCTATCAAGTCCATGCGCAAGCGCTCCGCCGTCAATCCCGAAGAGCTAATGGCCAGGGCGGGAAGAAGTTCCACCCCTATCGCCTCCCTTCGTTAATAACATACCGCAACATACCCAGGCGTCCGTTTAACTGCTGGACCAGAAGATTGTAGTTGAGGGTATTCATAACCAGTTCCACCATTTCCCGGTCCACGTCAACGTTGTTGCCGTCTTCCCTCATGGAAGTGGTGCGTTCCTGATGGACCCGCGGTTCCAGGTAGAGGGCACCCTGGGGAAGATGGCGGGGATGGGTGCGGTAGAGGGGCAGACCGTCGCCCCCCCTCAGGGCGCGCCGCAGTTCGTCCTCAAAGGTTACGTAGTAACGCTTGAACCCCGGGGTGTTTACATTAGCGATGTTTTGGGCAATGGTCCGCTGCCGCAGGGCGGCGGCATCCAGCGCCCTGCCTAACACTTGAAGGGCCGGCGTCACGAACACCAAAAATCCCCTCTTTTTCCCTTTTTTTCGTCGTTTTCCACCTAACTTAGTTTAATAAGAAATTGGCAAAATGTGTATCCGACCACCGTCCCCATTTTCTTTGGGACCATGGTCCCAAAGAAGGACCCTTTGTAAAAAGGCCTGCTCCTCCAAGGGCAGGCCTTTTTCTCCCAACTCCAGGAACGGCAGCCTGGCGATCTTAGCCCCACCGGGAGCACCAACGCCCAGGGGCCGTAGACCCATGGCTTTGCGCGCTTCCCCTTTCGGAGAGCTTGCCCTTGACATAAATTTCCTGGAGTAAAAAACTCTTACTATTTGACTGGATAGATTCAACATCTATTGGCAAAATCCTGCACCGTTCGCCAAATTTTAGGCAAAAATTTGGCCTTAACCGTAGATGAGAGCCTCTTTATCCACGTACAGCTCGCACTCGGCCTCCTCGTTCTTCAGGCCCTCCACCCGTTCCAAGGTCTGGATGCGGTACATGGCCGACCGGTACCAATTGAGGCGCGGGGGGAACTTCAAGAAGGGGAAGTTCTTCTTGAGGCTGGGAAGAAGGTAATCCCAGTTCACGTAGTGGTTGAAGTCCTCGATAATATCGGTAATGGCGACTTTAAACTTGCCCACCAGGAGCCTTTGAAATTCGTTCCATTTTTTGAGGGAGGACTCGGCGTGGGTAAGGCCGAAATAACCGGCACACCCGGCTCCTTTGAGGCTGAGAAGCCCCCGGCCCAAGCAGACTTCCAGCGCCTCCAGGGTTTCCGGTGGATCGGTGGTAAAGGTATGGAAGGAAGCTACGTATTCCTCGGGCAGCTTCTGGCGGAAGTCGTACCTCCGGGCTTTAACCGGGAGCCTCTTTTCCACCGCTACCTCGTTGATGTAAGCGATAAGCCGTTCGTCGATCTCCAATACGACTACCTCTTCGGGCATTCCCGAAAGCCCGGCGGCCAGGCTTACGAGATCATCATCGCCCAGGACCAGCAGCCGTTTTCCCGCCAGATCCCCCCGGTCCGCCATGAGGGCTATCCTGCTCACGGTGGTTTCCGCCGTTACATAGCCCTGATCGTATTCTTTAATGGGCTCCGGACGCCGCCCGGCGATTTCCACGAAACGCCGGTATAGTTCCTCCAGGTCCCGCCAGAAAACCCCCCGGCCCAGGCACGTCGGGCACACAAAGTCCTTCTCCGCCTCCGTTCCCTCCCGGCCCGCCATATCCTTTCCGGCGTCGGTCAGGGTAAGGGAGCCGTCATCTTCTACTTTTACCCATCCCCGCCGGCGGAACAAGTCCACCGTGGCCGCCACCACATTGAAGGGCAGGCGCGCCCGCTGTACTACCTCCCAAAAATGGGACGTTGCCAAGAGGGCAGAAAGGGTCCCCTCGACGTCCCTCCCGGATACCGGTATTCCCGTTTCTTTTTCCACCTCTCGAGCAATCTCTTCCTTCAACTCCATGTTCTTCCTCCTCCCTTCAGACAGCAAAAAAGGGAAGCCCGCTAGTGCCTCCCTGCTATTTCGGTACACCAAAGTTTTAACATTTTTAGGCTTTATCCGTCAAGCGGCATCAGGAAAGATTGCGGCCTTCAACCTTTCCTTTGCCGATCCTCTCTTTCTCTCCCAAGCCTTCCCCCAGAAAGCTATCCAAAACGAGCCTCCGCAGGACCACCTTGTCCCCGTGAACTTCAACGGCCACATGATCCCCTGCTTCCCAGGCCAGGAGTTCCCTGATCTCCTTCGGTATCACTATCTGCCCGCGGCTCGAGAGCTTGGTGATGGCAATGTGACCGGCCACAACTCATGCCTCCCATCCCATGTGCAGCCCCAGGTTACCCTCCCTGCCAACCGCATATACTCGCCGTTAACTCCTCCACCCTTGCTTTTAGCTCGCCTAGCCCTGCAGGTTCAGGCCGCCGGGCTGGCCAGCGGAGCCGTTGCCCCGGCATTTCCGCACGGCTTCTTCCCAGGTATCCCGCAATTCCCGGAGGAATGCTATAACTTCTTCTACCATCTCGGCCTTTTTGTTTACATTGGCCTGTATGAGGTACCAATGTATGAAGTCGTACAGCCGGTAAAGCCCTCGGGCCACTTCCCCGGCTTCAAAATTCAAACCGGCCATGAGCTCGGTAACTATCTCCTGGGCACGGATTAAATTCTCATTCGCCTTTGCGTAATCCCTCTCCTTTAAGGCCGCCAGGGCCTGCTGGCAAAACCTAAGGCTTCCGTCGTACATCACCAGGACCAGCTTTTCCCCGGAGAGGGTAAACACCTGGTTTGCTTGATAGGCCTGATAAGGATTGTTGAGAGCCATTTTCTTAACCCACCACCGGTACCCGATGTTATGGCTGCGACAATGACCGCTGTTCCGCGCCGCCCATTTCCGCCCACCTCAAACCGTCCCTGTCCTTCCTACTGCCCTAGCGCAAGCCGTTTATATAAGGGCGTCTATAATGAGCCCCACCATTTGCTGCATGCGTGAGGCGACCTCCAAGATGTTCTGAGGGGGTATCCGCCGGATGACCTTTCCTTCCTCGTCCAGGACGTAGACGTATAGCTCCCCGTCCTCCTCGTTGAGTTCAAAGCGCAACTTGATGTTAAAGGCGTCGACGGCCTTATTAACCTGGTCCACCGCCTGGGCCACCCTTTCATAAGGGTAGCTTCCCAGGTTTCCCTGCCCTTCCTGTTCTTTGCGTTCGGTGTTTACCCTTATTCCCTTGGCCGTCTGAACCTGCCGGTTTGAGGTTTGTCCCTGGACCTGGCCGATGATGATCGGGTCTACGCCCTCGACGCGCACGGCCGCACCTCCCCCTCTGCACCGCTCCCCTTTGGTTGCTCCCTATTCTACCTCGAAAATAACTTCT
>DOLC01000115.1:463-8037 GCA_003509545.1 Peptococcaceae bacterium | reverse complement strand
TGCCGGAGCCTTGAGCCAAGCGCTAGTTTGGCCTGCGAGGGTTTCCGGAGCGAGCGGAAGCCAAGCAGGCCGGGATCAAAACTGGGGATGCGCCAGCAGGAAACGAACTTGCCGTGGAAGGAGTTTACTGATATAATGGGTTATAGCTTGTTTGCAATATTTCGAGGAGGTGCCTTCCTTGCCGGGCGTGAAACGCATCATGATAAGCCTTCCCGAAAGCCTGCTAGCCGAGGTAGACGGATTAGCGAACCAGGAAAAGCGTAACCGCAGTGAATTCATCCGCGAGGCCATGAAATTGTATATAGCCGAACGCAGACGGCGAGCCGTCAGGGAGCAGATGAAGCGCGGATACCAGGAAATGGCTCAAATTAATTTGTCCCTGGCTAAGGAACACTATGCTGTAGAGGAGGAAGTACAAGACTACTACGAGACCAAATTGGCGGAGTGCAACTAACATGCTGGTTCGACGCGGGGATATTTTTTATGCCCAGTTAAACCCGGTAGTGGGTTCGGAGCAGGGAGGTACCCGACCGGTGCTCATTATCCAGAATGACATCGGCAATCAATACAGCCCTACGACCATTGTGGCGGCCATTACCTCCCAGATAAACAAGGCTAAGCTGCCTACCCATGTGGAGATAAGCGCCGCCCAGAGCGGTCTGGAGCGGGATTCGGTAATATTGACGGAGCAGATCCGCACTATTGACAAGAGCCGCCTGAGGCAAAAGGTGGCCTTTCTGGACGATGAAATTATGGAAAAGGTAAATAGGGCCCTCGAAATCAGCCTGGGTCTTACGGATATATGAGCCGGGACGAAGCGTCCGGCTAAAAAAGAAGAGTCTACCTGCCCGCGCGGGTAGGCTTTTGTTTTGAGCCCGCCCGGCGGCCCGAAGGGGACAGGGGAGGGGGTCACACCATGGCGCCGGTAATCGGTCTAACTTGTGACGGGGACTTGGAGAATAGGCGGTTTTTCCTGAACCGCGCCTATGTGGAAGCGGTGAGCCGGGCCGGCGGTATACCCTTGATCCTGCCCCCGGGTCCCAGGGAGGCGGCGGAGCGGTACTTAGACATAATAGATGGACTGCTTTTAACAGGCGGGGGGGATATCGATCCCGTCTTTTTCGGCCAGGAGCCCAGGGAAGGCCTGGGCCGGGTCCTGCCCGAGAGGGACGAGTTCGAGCTCACCCTAACTCGGAGAGCTCTACAGCTAGGAACTCCGATTTTGGCCCTCTGCCGGGGTATGCAGACCTTGAACGTAGCGGCCGGGGGTACCCTTTACCAGGACATCGCTCGCGAGGTTCCGGGCTCCTGGCAGCACAGCCAGCGGAAACCCCGTTGCTACCCCCACCATACCGTTGAGATCTTGTCTGACACCCTACTGGCCACCATACTGGGCCCCAAGGCCCGGGTGAACAGTATGCATCACCAAGCCATCCGGGAACCGGGCGAGGGCCTGCGGGTCAGTGCCCTGGCGGGTGACGGCATTATCGAGGCCGTGGAGGGCACGGTAGGCTCCTTCGTCTTGGGGGTGCAATGGCATCCCGAAGAATTGTTTACCCGGTGTCCCGAGCAGCGACAAATTTTTCAACATTTCATTTCTGCCGCAGATATTTCCACCTCCTGCAGGAATCCAGGCTACCGAGGTCGAATGTAAAGAAGAAAATAAGATCGGGTAGTTTACCGAGCTTCCAGGAGGCCGGCCATGGATAAACCACCTAGATTGCTGGTGGTGGACGACGAGCCTGGGGTTCGCCTGCTCCTGGAGCTCCTTTTTAGAGAAGAGGGGTTCCAGGTAGCGGTAGCGTCCAACGGCCTGCAGGCCCTTCGACAAATCCATTCCTTCCAGCCCGATGTGGTGATCATGGATGTCAAAATGCCCTTTATGGACGGACTGGAAGCTTTGCCCCGCATTAAGGCTTCGGCGCCTGCCACCAAGGTTATCATGGTAACCGCCTATTTAGGGGCGGCCCACGAAAAGGAGTTGTGGAAACACGGCGCCAGCGGTTTCCTCCAGAAACCCTTCGATTTGGAAGAAATCAAAGCCGAGGTGCGCCGGGTTCTTGCTCTGGACGCCCAGGCTTACGGAACTTAAGGAGCAGGGAGAACACCATGGATTATGATCTTTACGTCGTCACTTCGTCCGAATTATCCTGCGGCCGGCAGACCCTTGAAGTGGTTCGCGAGGCCCTGGCCGGGGGTGCTACCGTCATTCAGCTCCGGGAGAAGAACTGGACGGCCCGCACGATGGTGGAGGTGGGGCGAGAGATCAGGAAGCTCACCCGGGAGGCCGGGGCGGGCTTTATTGTTAATGACCGTCTGGATGTGGCCCTGGCCGTAGAGGCGGACGGCGTCCACCTGGGGCAGGACGATCTACCGGCATCCGTCGCCCGTCGGCTCCTGGGACGGGGGAGGATCTTGGGCGTATCTGTGGGCAGCGTGGATGAAGCCCTGGAAGCCCAGGCTGCGGGGGCCGATTATCTGGGGGTCGGCCCGATTTTTGCCACCGGCAGCAAGGCCGATGCCGGTCAACCAGTGGGTCCGGAATTGATCTCCGCCCTGAAGAAGATCGTATCTATACCCCTGGTAGCCATTGGAGGTATCAACAGGGAGAATGCCCCCGAGGTGGTGGCTGCGGGGGCAGACGGCGTGGCCGTTATTTCTGCCGTGGTAGGCGCCCGGGATGTTCGTCTGGCAGCCGCGGAGCTGTTGGCCGTGATCCGTGCGGCAAAGGAAAGGCGTGGAAATAGATAGGGCCAGGGGCTCCCGAAGACCTCCGGATCTTTCGGTGCCCGTGCCCGGGGCCTTCCGGCCGGGCGCCTTCCTTTTTCTCGGTGGAGTGGTATGGGAGATGGACTGGGAACGATTGAGACGGCGCGTTAATAGCTGTCGGGCCTGTGGGTTAAGGCGCACGGCTAAGAACGTAGTTTTGGGGGAGGGCAATCTCCGGGCAACTTTGATGCTGGTCGGCGAAGGACCGGGGGCCCGCGAAGACCAGCTGGGGCGCCCTTTTGTGGGGGCGGCCGGAGAACTCCTCGACCGCATCCTTAGGGCCGCAGGCTTCTGCAGGGAAGAAGTTTATATCACCAACGTAGTAAAATGTCGTCCCCCCGGGAACCGGCTGCCGACCCGCGCGGAGGTGGAGGCCTGCCGCGGGTATCTGGAGGAACAGATTCGGCTGGTCCGGCCGAAAATCATCGTTTGCCTGGGGGCCCTGGCCACCCAAACCCTCATCGCTCCCGGAGCGGGCATTACCCGCCTGCGGGGCCAGTGGATTCAAAAGGACGGCATTTGCTATATGCCCACCTTTCACCCGGCAGCTTTGCTGCGGGACGAAGGGAAGAAGAGACCCGTTTGGGAAGATTTCAAGAAGGTACGGGATCTATACCGGAAACTAAGCATAGAACAACTTTCCCTGGAGGGGGAGTGGGGCTTCAAGGCTTATTGAAGCCGTGCCGGCGGTTTGACGGGAAAGGGCGCCGGCAATACTACTAGCGGGCAAATATGAGGGCGCAGGGACCATGGAGGTTCGGGAGTGGAAATATTCTTAAAGGATTCCACGTCTACCCACAACCTGGGCAGGGCCCTGGGGAGACTGTTATTGCCGGGGGATGTTATAATCCTGGTGGGCGAGCTGGGGGCCGGTAAGACTACCCTGGTCCAGGGGTTGGCCGAGGGATTAGGAGTAAAGGGTTGGATTACCAGCCCCACCTTTACCCTGATCCAGGAATACCACGGTCGCCATCCCCTCTACCACCTCGACCTGTACCGTCTGGAGGACCCGGAGGAAATCTGGGACCTGGGTTTAGAAGAGTGCCTGAAGGGCTCGGGGGTGACGGTGGTGGAGTGGGGAGACAGGCTGGGGCCGTTTGTGCCCGAACGGCTGGAAATTCACCTGGCGGTGGGGCCCGGGGATGGGCGTCGGGCCCGCCTGGTTCCTTTGGGGGAGCGATACCAAAAGCTGGTAAAAGAACTGGCCGGACTTTGGCCGCGGGAATAACCAAGCTCGCCTAGCCGGCTCTGAAGCTCCCTGCAGGGACCTATTCCCTCTCAAAGGGAGAACTCGTTCTAGGGGTGGAAGGGGTTGCTGGTCCTGGGTATCGAAACGTCCACTTCGGTCGTCAGCGCGGCCCTGGTAGATGCCGAAAAGCTGCTGGCCGAGGTATATTTAGATAGCAAGGAACACCATTCCCGGCGCCTCTTACCGGTGATATCTTCTTTACTCGGGGAAGTAGGAGTAAAGATCAAGGACTTGGCGGGAATTGCCGTGGCCCTGGGGCCGGGTTCCTTTACCGGTTTGCGCATCGGCCTGGCCACGGCCAAGGGTTTGGCCCATGCCGGCGGCAAGCCGTTGGTGGGGATACCCACCCTGGACGCCCTGGCTTTAAACGCGGCGGGGGTGGGAGGTTTGATTTGTCCCGTAGTGGTGGCCCGGCGTGAAGAAATTTATACAGCGCTCTACCGTTGGCAGGAGGGAAGGTTGCGTTGCCTGGTTTCACCTCAAGCCGTGAACCCCTCTTCTTGGGTTTTAAAGTTGGCCTCTTACGGCGAGCCAGTATATTTCTTAGGCGATGCCGTGATGCCCTACAGGAAGGTATGGGAGGAATTGCACGAGAGGGCGGCCTTTCTGCCTTCCGAAAATGCCTTGCCCCGGGCAGCCCAGGTAGCCCGCCAGGGTCAGATAAGATTGAGCCGGAACCGGGGAGACGACCTGTTTCAGTTGAAGCCTCTGTACCTGCGGCCGTCGGCGGCCGAACAGAAGGCCTGAAGTCGATTGTTGTGGTGCCCATGACCGTCCGGCACCTGGATCAGGTTTTGGCCATCGAAAGGGCCTCTTTCCCGTCGCCGTGGCCGCGGTCGTCTTTTCTCAACGAGCTTTTGACCAATGATTACGCCCGTTACTATGTTTGCCTCGAAGGAGACCGGGTCGTCGGATACGCCGGAATGTGGATAATCCTCGATGAAGCTCATATAACCAATATTGCCATTCACCCGGCTTACCGGGGACGGCGCCTGGGGGAACTGCTCCTCCGAACCCTTATGCAGGAAGCTGCGCGTTTAGGCGCCGACCGTATGACCCTGGAAGTGCGTGTTTCCAATTTGCCGGCCCAACGTCTTTACGAAAGGATGGGCTTCGTCCGCGCCGGAACCCGCAAGGGATATTATAACGACAATCAAGAGGATGCCCTTATCATGTGGAAGCACTTTTACCGGCAGGGAGAAGAGCATGTCTGAAGTCATTTTGGCCGTGGAAACCTCTTGTGATGAAACGGCGGCTGCTGTGGTAGAGGGCGGCACGAAAGTAAGGGCTAATATCGTAGCCTCCCAATCGATCCACCGGCGTTTCGGCGGAGTGGTGCCGGAAATCGCTTCCCGCCGGCATTTAGAGAATATCCCCGTGGTGGTCCAAGAAGCCCTGGACCAGGCCGCTATTTCCTTGGCCGACGTTCACGCCGTAGCCGCCACCTACGGTCCCGGCCTGGTCGGCGCTCTGTTGGTGGGTCTGTCCTATGCCAAGGCCCTGGCCTATGCCCTCGAGAAACCTTTTATAGGAGTTCACCACTTAATAGGTCATATCTACGCCGGTTTCCTGGAATATCCGGATTTGCCCCTGCCCGCCGTATGCCTGGTAGTTTCCGGCGGCCACACCGCCCTGCTGTACCTGGAAAGCCACGGCAGGCGCTACCTTATGGGGGCTACCAGGGATGATGCGGCGGGAGAGGCCTTTGACAAGGTCGCCCGGGCCCTGGGGCTGGGATATCCAGGCGGGCCCGAGCTGGAAAGGCTTGCGGGCCGGGGTAATCCGGCGGCCGTTCCCTTCCCCCGGGCCTGGCTGGAAGAGGGGAGCCTGGATTTCAGTTTTAGCGGGCTGAAGACGGCAGTGTTGAACTACCTGCGGCAAGAACAGCAGGCCGGTCGAGAAATAAACCTCGCCGATGTGGCGGCCAGTTTCCAACAGGCAGTGGTGGACGTCCTGGTGGGCAAGACCATCAAGGCGGCGAAAAGGGCCCCGGCGGTCCGGTCCCTTTTGGCCGTGGGCGGAGTGGCCTCCAATGAAGCCCTGCGCCGGGCGTTATCCGTCGCCGCCCGGGAGGCGGGGTTGCCGGTGTTCATACCGCGCCGGGCTTTTTGCACCGACAATGCCGCCATGATCGCCTGCGCCGCCCATTACCAGTATTTGCGGGGGGAGTTTTCTTCCCTGGACCTGGATGCCGTTCCTCATCTTCCCCTGGTGGAATCCGTTGTGGAAAGTCCTATGGGACCTTTGGGACCTTGATGGCCTGGGGACAAGGATAAGAATTGTGGATAATGTGTATAAAGCTGTGGTTAAGTAGAGGAATCAAAGCCAGGCCGTGTGGAAAAGATGGGAGGGCTTAGAAGGGGCGGTGAAGTGAATAATGTGGATAATATGCGGAAAGCAGTAGATATCAAGGATTTGGGACGTGGATAAGTCTGTGGATAAGTGGCAGTTGATAGCCCTTACCGCTTCCCATTATAACATCCTGCCCCTAACGTCAACGTGCAACCTGCGGTGCGTTTTTTGCAGCCACCGCCAGAACCCTCCGGGAGTAGAGACCCTAGCCTTTCCGCCGCTGTCTTTGGAGGAGGTGGAGGGCCTCCTGTATTATCTGGACGGCCGGCGCAAGATCGTTATAGGCGAATCGGCTACCCGCCTGCTGGAAGGCGAACCCCTCACCCATCCCTATTTCCTGGAGATAATGGGCCGGTTGCGGCGGCGTTATCCCCAAACCCCCGTGGAAATTACCACCAACGGCCTCCTCCTGGACGCAAGGACCATAGAGGCCCTGGCGGCCTTGAAGCCCCTAGAAATTACCGTTTCTATTAACAGCTTAACTCCGGAAGGGAGAAAGAGGCTTTTAGGCAGGGAGGAAACCCTTTCCCTGCTGCGGGCTATAGAAAGCCTGACCTCAAGGGGTATAAGGTGGCACGGGAGTGTGGTGGCTTATCCTTTCGTGGTAGGCTGGGACGACCTGGAGACTACCATAAGGAGCGCTGTCGGTGCGGGAGCCTCTACCATGCGGGTCTTCTTGCCGGGTTATACCCGCTTGGCACCGCCTTACCTTCAGTTTGATGTTGCGGGCCTGCGGACGGGCCTGGAGAATTTTTTAGCGGAACTCCGGCGGGATATAAAGGTACCCATCTGGTTGGAACCGCCAGCAGTGCGAGATCTTGTTCCCCGCGTAGTTGGTGTGATTCCGGGGTCGCTCGCGGAAGCCGCCGGGGTGCGCGGGGGAGATGTTATACTCTCGGTGGATGGGGAAACGCCCCGCAGTAGGGTAGAAGCCTTTACTTTGGTTTCGCGGCCGGGCAAAAGGCGCCTTAGAATAAAGCGGGGCGACGGGCTCCTTCTCCGGACGGAGGAAGTAGCCCTCGATTTATCCCCGGGGGAGAGGAGCGGGATCGTCTTAGAGTGGGACGCCGACCCGGTAATAGTAGAGCTGGTAGAAGAGGCCTGTCGCCGCTACGGCGCCCGCCGGGCAGTGGTCTTTACTTCCGAACTGGCCGTAGAGGTGGTTAGGGCCATACTGGAACCGGTACGGCAGGGGGGGGGGGGG
>DOLC01000115.1:0-176 GCA_003509545.1 Peptococcaceae bacterium | reverse complement strand
CCATACTGGAACCGGTACGGCAGGTGGTGGAGGTGTGTGCGGTGCCCAATCGTTTCTTCGGGGGCTCCATTGCCTGCGCAGGGCTGCTCACGGTGGCCGATTTTGTGCAGGGCTGGGAGGAGAAAAGCCGGAGAAAGTGTGGGGTACAGCCCGATCTAATCCTCTTACCCGGCGTG
>DOLC01000113.1 GCA_003509545.1 Peptococcaceae bacterium | reverse complement strand
GGATCTACCCTCTTTCCCTACACGTCGCTTTTCCGATCTAGCTTGTACGCTCGCTTACAAGCTCAAGCAGGCCTGCAATGCAAGAAGTGGGGATAACGCAGTTACGCCATTCCTGGACAGCAGCCCCGCCCTTGAGTAAAATGAAGATATAATTGGGGGGAAAGGGGAAAACGGATGGAGTTTCACGGAACCATGCGGGTCAACCGATGGGGCCACCTCGAGATAGGGGGGTGCGACGTAGTTGACCTGGCCCGGGAATTCGGTACACCGCTGTATATTTTTGACGAAGACTTCCTCCGTCAGAATTGTCGCCGGTTCCACCGGGCTTTCGTTCATAAGTATGGCAACGCCGAGGTGATTTATGCCGGCAAGGCCTTCTTGACCGTAGCGGTGTGCCGCATTATTCAACAAGAGGGTCTGGGTTTGGACGTAGTATCCGGAGGAGAGCTCTATACGGCCATGAAGGCCGGGTTTCCACCCGACCGCATTTATTTCCACGGCAATAATAAGAGCTACGCCGAACTTACAATGGCCCTGGAGGCAGGGGTAGGACGGATAGTAGTGGATAACTTCTTCGAGCTGGAACTCCTGGCCCGGCTGGCAGAAGAGCGGGGGCAGAAGGTGCCCATCCTCCTGCGCCTTACTCCGGGTATTGAAGCCCACACCCATGAATATATTAGGACCGGCCAAATAGATTCCAAGTTCGGATTTAGCCTCCCCAACGGACAGGCCATAGCCGCCGTGAAAAGGGTAAAGGAGAGGCCGGGGCTGGAATATAAAGGCCTGCACTGTCATATAGGTTCCCAGATCTTCGATGTGGAGCCTTACCGCCACGCCGCCGAAGTTATGATGGCCTTCATCGACCAGATAACGAACACCACCGGCCTCATAACGGAGGAACTGGACCTGGGCGGGGGCTTCGGCATTGTTTATACCAAGGGCGACAATCCTCCGCCTGTCGAGGCTTATGCCGAGGCCATTATGGAAGGAGTGCACGGGGAAGCCCAAAGGCGGGGCCTTAAGGTGCCGAAGGTTGTTGTGGAACCGGGACGGGCCATCGTGGGGACGGCTGGCAGCACGGCCTATACCGTGGGCTCCGTCAAAGAAATCCCCGGCGTCCGGAAGTATGTGGCGGTGGACGGGGGCATGGCGGACAACATTCGTCCGGCCCTGTACGGCGCCCGTTACGAAGCCATCCTGGCCAATAAGGCGGCGGCCGAAGCTACCGAAGTGGTGTCCATTACAGGGAAGTGCTGCGAGTCGGGAGACATGCTCATATGGGATGTTGCCCTGCCGGAGGTGGAGCCGGGCGACATTCTGCTGACCCCATGCACCGGCGCCTACGGTTATGCCATGGCCAGCAACTACAACCGTCTGGGTAGGCCCGCGGCAGTTCTGGTCAAGGAAGGCCAGGCGGACCTCATAATCAAAAGGGAAACCTATGAGGATTTACTCCGGTATGACGTACTGCCGGCCAGGCTGAAATGAAGGAGTGACCGCCTTGTTTTTGAATAATGTGGGAGACCTGTTGGCCAGCATCCCGGCCATACTCCTGGCCCTCACCTTCCATGAGTATGCTCATGGGAAGGTGGCCTACCTCCTGGGGGACCCCACCCCCAAATACCAGGGCAGGTTAACCCTAAATCCCTTGGCCCATTTGGACATCCTGGGCACCCTCCTCCTTTTGGTGGCCGGTTTTGGATGGGCGAAGCCGGTCCAGGTGAATCCTTATTATTTTCAAATGGACCGGCGCAAAGGCATGATGCTGGTAGCCCTGGCCGGGCCCTTGATAAACCTGGTCTTAGCCTATTTGGCGGCCGTTGTATTGCAGGTGTCCGTTTACCGGGGGCTAAACGAACCCTTTATTTTGACTTTCCTCCACTTGAGCGTAATGTATAATGTAGTCCTGGCGGTTTTTAACTTGCTGCCCTTGCCTCCTTTGGACGGTTCCCGGGTGTTGGCCGGCCTTGTATCCCGCCAGAGTGCCGGTTACCTCTACCAGTTGGAAAGCGTAGGCCCCCTTATACTGCTTCTGCTGGTCGCTACCGGCATTGTGGGGAAGATCATGCGTCCCCTGGTGTACCTGGTCCTCAATTTCATCGATACGGTAAGCAGATTTAGCGTCATATAAGGGTTTACCATGGAGGTTAAAGGCATGGCACAGGAGAGGATTTTGAGCGGTATGCGGCCTACGGGGAGGCTGCATATCGGACACCTAAGCGTGCTGGAGAATTGGGTGCGTCTACAGGAAGAACATGAGTGCTACTATTTCATAGCCGACTGGCACGCCTTAACTACGGCTTACGACAGCCCGGAGGAGTTGCAGGGAAATATCCGGTCGATGCTCTTGGATTGGCTGAGTGCGGGCTTGGAGCCGGAGCGCAGCACTATTTTCGTCCAGTCCCACGTCAAAGAGCATGCCGAACTCCACTTGCTCTTTTCCATGATAACGCCCCTTTCCTGGCTGGAGCGCGTGCCCACCTACAAGGATCAGGTGCAGCAGTTGGGCCAGGAGGGCAAGGATATATCGACCTACGGCTTCCTGGGTTATCCCCTCCTCCAGGCGGCGGATATTCTCATTTACAAGGCCAGCGCCGTACCGGTAGGAGAGGACCAGTTGCCCCACCTGGAGTTCTGCCGGGAGGTGGCCAGGCGCTTTAATCACCTTTATAGGGTCGCCCTTTTTCCGGAGCCAAAGGCCCTCCTGTCCAGGGTGTCCCTGCTGCCCGGAATTGACGGCCGCAAGATGAGCAAGAGCTACCGCAACGATATTCCTTTGGAGGCGACCCCGGAAGAAGTGGCGGAAAAGGTACGCCTGATGATCACCGATCCCGCCCGTATCCACAAGACCGATCCGGGCCACCCTGAGGTGTGCGTGGTTCACACTTACCACGAAATTTACAACCGAGAAGAAGTAGAGGAAACCCGGGTCAGCTGCCGGGCGGGGGCCATCGGGTGTGTGGCGTGCAAGCGGCGGCTGGCGGACAGACTCAATGAGGTGTTGGAGCCCTTGCGGGAGCGCCGGCAACGGCTCATGCAAAGGCCGGAGTTGCTGGAGGACATTTTGCAGGCCGGGGCGGCCAGGGCGAGGGAGGTAGCCGGTTCCACCATCGCCGAGGTACGGGCGGCTATGGGGGTATAGGAATCCCGTGGCATATTGGATAGAACTGGACGTCTTCCAGGGCCCCCTGGACCTGCTCCTCTACCTCCTAAAGGAGCAGGAGATAGAAGTAAGGGAAATACCCGTGGCAGAGCTGACGGCCCGTTATTGGGAATTCCTGCGGCACCTGGGCGAAGCGGACGGGGAGGCCGTAGAAGAATTCCTGCTCCTGGGAGCCGAGCTCTTAGCCTTGAAGGCGAGGCTGCTCCTCAGTCTTCCTTCCGAAGGGCCCGCCGAGGCAGGGGTAGGGGACGAAGAAGACCCTCGGCCGGAAGAGGAACTGGCCAGGCGTTTGCTGGAGTACCGTCCTTTCAAACAGGCGGCCGAAGCCCTGGCCCTTCTTGCGGAGGGGGCCTCCCTGTGCTACGGCCGGCCCTTGGAGGCCGAGGCGGTTACCGCAGCCCTGGCTCGGGTGGACCCTCTGGAGGGGATTACCCTGGAGGGGTTGCAAAGGGCCTATCGGGGTGTTCTCCTTCGATTTCAGGAAAGGCAGGTGGCCCAGGAACTGGTACATACCGTAAAACGCTTATCCGTCACCCTGCAAGGGCAGCAGCGCCTCATTTTACGCCGCCTGGCCCAGGTAAAGGACAAACTTACCTTCCGTTCCCTGCTCCGGCCCCTGCCCAGCCGTTTAGAGGTGGCCACTACCCTGGTGGCCCTCCTCGAGCTGGTAAGGCGGGGCAGAGTATATCTCTACCAACCTCAAGCTTTTGCGGAAATTGAAGTGTGGCGGAAGGAGTGAAGGGTCCTTGGTGGAAACCGCCAGTCCGGGAAAAAGGGCCGCCCTGGAGTGCCTCCTTTTTGCGGCCGGGGGACCGGTCGCCGTTTCTACCCTGGCGCGCAGCCTGGACTTGGTTGAGAAAGAAGTCGAGAACCTGGTAGAGGAATTACAGGAATTATATGAAAGAAATGGGCACGGCCTGCAGATAAGGCAGGTGGCCGGGGGGTACCAGATGTGTACCCGGCCTGAATACGCCGGGTATGTCCAGGAGCTCCTGAAGCCCGAAGTCCCGACCCTTTCCCGGGCCGCCCTGGAGACCCTGGCAGTTATTGCCTACCGCCAGCCCATTACCAAGGCCGAGATCGAACGCCTGCGGGGAGTAAAGGTGGACGGAGTCCTGCACACCCTCCTGTCCAGGGAGCTCATAATGGAAGTGGGACGTAAAGAAGTACCCGGGCGGCCTATCCTGTACGGAACCACCCCCCGCTTTCTGGAACATTTCGGGTTAGCCAGCCTTGAGGAGCTCCCTCCTCTAGAAGAAGAAAAAGAAGAACATAAGGAGATTGCGGCCGCCCTTGCCGAAGAACCCTGACCTATCACGGTGTCCCTTCTTTCCAGCGCGGCTCCGTATAGAGGAGGGGCGGCCGGGGAGAATAAAAGAGGGAGGGCAGTATGGATCCCGCAAGGTGGAGCCTCTTGTTCGGTGCCCTGGCCGGCCTTGGTCTTCTGCTGTTGTGGCCTGTGAAGGTGGAGGTGGACTATCGCCGCCGGGAGGCGGAAGGGGAGGTCCTTCACCTTACCTTTGCGTTGCCCGGCAAAAGGCTTTCCTGGCAATGGCATGACACCTTCCTTTTTCTGGGGAAGCATTCCGGGAAGGGCAGGGGTTTGGCGGAGGTCAACGTCCCGCGGCCGTTAACCGTCCGTAGTTTCGGTAGGCGGGGGCCTGCCGTGTATCCCCTGGTCAAGGGAGCCCTCCGGCTGTGGCAAAGGTTGGCTTCTGTATGGGGCCGTTTTCTAACCGGCACCCGGTGCCAGGGCTTCCGCTGTATAGTCCAGGTGGGCACCGGCGACCCGGCCTCTACAGGTGTTTTCACCGGCTTGTTGTGGAACCTCTTGGGATTTTGGCTCCAAAATCTTAAGCGACAAACCCGCAGCCGTTTCAGGCCAGAACTGGCCGTCATCCCCTGTTTCGAAGGTCCTTGCTGGCGGGCGGAGTTCAGTTGCCGGCTGGCCTTCCCCGTTGCCCGGCTCATCCTGGCGGGCCTTCAGAGCGCCTTTCTGTTGTGGAAGACGGTAAGGGGAATACAGAAGTAAGCCCTTTGTCCGGGAGGCCCGGAGAAGGGGTTTCTTAATTTTTTCTTACGAAATTCTCAGGTTGATTTCATAAAGGGCGGGTATAGTATAAATACCGGCAAAAATTCAAGGAGGAGGAATGGTAAAGTGGGCAAAGCAAAGAGGTATCTACTCGTCGCAGCTGCTGTCGTACTGGTCCTGACCCTCGGTTTAGGGGGGATGGCTTTGGCCCAGGGGACAGAACCCGCCAAACCCTCGGTACGATTGGACCAGATCTTCCTGGAGAAACTCGCCGGGGTGTTGGGATTGAGCCAGGAGGAGCTGGTCAGTCGCCTCAAGACCGCCGGGCAACAGTCCGTAGACGCGGCGATTTCGGAGGGGCTGATCAGCGCCGAGCAGGGAGCAAGGATGAAACAGGCCATCGAGGAAGGAAGCGTCCCATGTGGACCGGGCATGTTCATGTTCAGACTTAAGGGCCATCCCGGGGGACGAGGTGGAACGGGCTACCTCGGGGACGTGGCTTTCATCCTGGATATGACACCCCAGGAACTGAAGTATGAATTGCACAGCGGCAAAACCTTGGAACAGCTGGCCGCCGAGAAAGGGCTTAGCCTGCAGGAGATAAAGGAGCGGCTCACGGAGACGGTTGAGGGTAGGCTGGAAGAAATGGTGGCCCAAGGTAGGATAAGCAGGGAAAAGGCAGAGTGGATTATCCAGGGACTACAGCAACTGGATTTAAGTGAGTTTCCTTCGGGTAAAAAAGGGCACTTCGCTTCTGGACCAACTGATTAAGGTTAGGGCCAAGGGGCAGGAGCGGTTTCCTGCCCCGTCTACTGCCCTATCTTCCCTTACATACTACAGGGGCGGACGGGCCATTCTATTATAGGGAATACGGCTCTGGAACCCGCGGCCGAGGCGGTGGCTCAGTCGGCGGAAAGGGGGTAACAGAATTTGAGCGATCATCCCATTGAGGCTCTTATGAAGACGGCTATGGAGAGCATTAAGGAGATGGTGGATGTTAATACCGTGGTGGGCCAGCCCATTGAGACGGCCGACGGCACGGTAATCGTGCCGGTATCCCGGGTCACGGCCGGCTTTGCTGCCGGCGGCTCGGAATACGAAGGGGGGCAGGAGGATAAGGGCGGCGACGGGGGCAAGGGGCTGCCCTTCGGCGGCGGCAGCGGAGCGGGGGTATCGGTTCAGCCGGTAGGGTTTCTGGTAGTGGGGAAAAACCAGATACGCTTGCTCCCGGTAGACGGCAATGCGGTAGTGGACCGGCTGCTCGATTTAACTCCTCAAGTGTTGGAGCGCATCCAGGAAATCATGGGGAAGAACAAGAAGGAGGCTAAGAAGGAAGAACAAGCAGTAGGCCGTACCGAGACCCTGCTGCGCCCTCAATAGGAGGAAATCGACACCTTTCCGGCGAATAAACAAAGCCGGGGAGGTTGTCAGCGGTGTTTATTGGTAAAATATGGAGCAACAGATCCTGTCGGGCGGCAGCCGGGCTCTTTTTGTTATTATGGTTGATATTTCCCTCCCAGGCGCGGGCCGGAGAACCCCAAATCGAGGCCTCCAGCGCGATCCTCATGGACGCCCTGACAGGGCAGGTTTTGTGGAGCAAAGATCCCCACAAAAGGCTACCCCAGGCCAGCACCACGAAAATCACCACCGCCATATTGGCCTTAGAGCGTGGGAACCTTAACGATCTTGTGCGGACCAGCAAGAAGGCGGCTGAAGTAGGGGAGGCTTCGATTTACCTGGGGGAAGGAGAAACCCTTACCCTGGAAGAGCTTCTCTATGCCCTGCTGCTGCGCTCGGCCAACGATGCGGCCGTAGCCATTGCCGAGCACATCGCCGGTAGCGAAGAAGAATTTGTAAAGCTTATGAACGCCAAGGCCCGGGAAATAGGGGCTGAGAATACTCATTACGCCAATCCCCATGGGCTTTCGGCCCCCGACCATTATTCTTCCGCCTACGACTTGGCCCTTATAGCCCGCTACGCCCTCCAAAACCCCAAGTTTAAGGAGATAGTGGCCACCAAAGAGACCATTATTCCCTGGCCGGGAAAACCCTGGGATCGCCTTCTGGTCAATAACAACCAGCTATTGTGGGGTTATTACGCTTATCCGGGAGCGGACGGAGTAAAAACTGGTTATACCAGGGAGGCGGGCCAGGTCTTGGTGGCTTCGGCCACCCGCGACGGCCACCAGCTCATTGCCGTGGTTATGAACTCTCCTAACCGCTATGACGAGACGAGGCGGTTGCTCGATTACGGCTTTGAGCATTTTACCCACCGGGTTTTGATGGGCAGGGGAGAGAGGGTGGCCATGGCGCCGGTGAGCCGAGGCCTCGGTGAGGCCGTGCCGGCCGTCACGGCCTCACCGGTGGTGGTTGCCGTGCCTAAAGGCGCACCTCTTGAGTGGCAACAGGATATTCAAATATGGCCGGGGTTGGCGGCTCCCCTTAAGCGGGGGGACAAGGTGGGTGCGGTGGTATTTAAGTGGGAGGACCACAAAGTAACCGTAGACCTGGTCGCCGGCGAGGATATGCGGGAACAACCCTGGTGGCTGGCCTTCATCCAGGCCTTCATTAACATTTTTCATTTTCCCTGGGTACGGTTGAGCTGGCCTGTTTTATCCTAGTTCTATGTTTTACCATCCCTTCATAAGTTTACTAGAAAGTAGCTTATGGGGGGATTAGATGGTCAACCTGGTCTGGCTTCTAATGTTGGTTGCCGGCATAGCCGTGGCCGGTATCCAGGGCAGAATCGCAGTAGTAACGGAGGCGGCCTTGGAGGCTTCTCAGATGGCCGTGAACTTGGCTCTGGAGCTGATAGGGCTCATGGCCCTCTGGCTGGGCCTGTTAAAGATCGCCGAAGAGGCCGGATTGGTGGCCCTCCTGGCCCGTGCCATGCGGCCTGTGACCCGCTACTTATTCCCCGAGATACCCCAGGACCACCCTGCCATCGGTGCCATCTTGATGAATCTCAGTGCCAACATCCTGGGGCTGGGCAACGCCGCCACGCCCTTCGGCTTAAAGGCCATGCAGGAACTCCAACGGTTGAATCCCTCCCAGGAAGAAGCGACACCCGCCATGTGTACTTTCCTGGGATTGAACACGGGATGTATAATCCTCATTCCGGCCACCATTATAGGCATCAGGGCCGCAGCGGGGTCCACGGATCCTACCGTTGTTGTAGGTCCCACCATTATGGCTACCGGCATCAGTATGATAGCCGCCGTGGCGGGCGACCGCCTCTTCCGGCGCCTTTACGGCCGCCGGGGGTGATCCCGTGACCGAGGTTATCCTGGAAATATCCCGCTGGGCCATCCCCGCCGTCCTGCTTTTTGTTCCCACCTACGGCTACCTTAAGGGGATCAGAGTGTACGAGGTTTTTGTCTCCGGTGCCGAAGACGGGTTCAGGGTGGCGGTTAAAATCATACCCTTTCTAGTGGGCATGCTGGTAGCCATCGGCGTTTTCCGGGCCTCCGGCGCCATGGACCTGCTGGCCCGCTTCTTGGACCCCCTATTAAGTGTGGCCGGGATACCGGGGGAAGTGCTACCCCTGGCCATCATGCGGCCCCTTTCGGGGGGCGGCGCCCTGGGGGTGGCGGCGGAACTCATAAGCCACTACGGCCCCGATTCCTTTATCGGCCGCCTCGCCTCGGTAATGCAGGGGAGCACCGACACTACTTTCTATGTCCTTACCGTATACTTCGGATCCGTAGGCATCCGGCGTTACCGCTACGCCTTGGCCTTGGGATTAATAGCCGATATCTCCAGCCTGCTGGCCGCCGTGGTTATATGTAGGGCTATGTTCGGAGGCTAAGCATTCTCTGCCTGTCGCCGGCTAAGGGGAAAGGGCGCCTTCCAGCCTCAAAAGCTTCTCTTTTATCTCCAGACCTCCTCCAAATCCCCCCAGACCACCGCCTGTTTCGATGACCCGGTGACAGGGCACGATGATGCCCACCGGGTTGCTCCCCACGGCCCTTCCTACGGCACGGGCCGCCTTGGGTTTACCTATGCTGCGGGCCACCTCGCCGTAACTTAGGGTAGTGCCGTAGGGTATGGCCCGGAGGGTCTTCCATACCCTTAGCTGAAAAGGAGTACCCCTGAGATCCAGGGTTACCTCAAAGGTGCGGCGCCGGCCGGAAAAGTATTCTTCCAGTTGCTGAAAAATTTCTCCTGCGATCCCCGGCTTTTCCTTTACGGCCGCCCGGGGGAAAATAACCTTCAAGGCGGCCTGAACTTCCGCCGGGCCTTCATTGGGAAAGGAGAGCCGGCATACCCCCTGGGAGGTTAAGGCTACAGTAAGATAACCTAAGGGGGAAGGCCGCCTTTCCCAGTAGATTACCGAGGGTTCCGGGTGATTGTCCATATCGCGACCTCCCGGGTGGTAGAAAAGCTTTCCTTCGGTTAAAATTGTGCCTGGTAAACAAAAGAATGTCCACGGTGAAGCCCCATGCGCTTACAAAAATTTTTGGCCCAAGCCGGAGTGGCCTCCAGGCGCCGCGCCGAAGACCTGATCCGCGCCGGAAGGGTTAGAGTGAACGGCACCACCGTGACGGCTATGGGTGTAAAGATAGAACCCGGCCGGGATGTGGTGGAAGTGGACGGCCGGGAGGTGAGGTGGTCGGGCAGGAAGGTATACTACCTGCTGTACAAGCCCTCGGGTTATGTTACTACCCTTTACGATCCCCAGGGAAGGCCGAAAGTTACCGACCTGCTTAAAGGTGTAAAGGAAAGGGTTTTTCCCGTGGGGCGGCTGGATTACGACACGGAGGGCCTGTTGCTCCTGACCAACGACGGCGAGCTGAACTTGAGGCTGACCCACCCCCGTTACGGGGTGGCCAAGACCTACCGGGCCCTGGTGAAGGGCGTTCCCGGCCGGCAAGCCTTACACAAGCTGGCTACAGGCGTGAAACTGGAGGACGGCATGACGGCTCCGGCGGAAGTTAAACTGTTGCGGTCGGGGAAAGATACCTCTATACTGGAACTAACCCTGCGTGAAGGCCGGAAACGGGAAGTACGACGCATGTGCTCGGCGGTGGGCCATCCGGTTTTAAGGCTTAAGAGGACTAAGATGGCCTTTTTGACCCTCGAGGGCTTGCGTCCGGGTGAATACCGGCCCCTTACCGGGGAAGAAGTGGAACGCCTCTATGCCCTCACGGGCTTGAAGAAGGACGAAGGTTGAGCCGGCGCGGGGTGGAGGGAGAAAAGGGCCGGGGTTGGCCTTCGTGGGTGGCGGCAAAGGTAAAGGGCAGGAGGGCTGGGAGAAAGGGGGTGGTACTTTGGCGGGACTTCAACGCGGCCTGGTGCAGGTTTACACCGGGGAGGGTAAAGGTAAGACCACGGCGGCCTTCGGTTTGGCCCTGCGGGCGGCGGGGCATGGAATGAAGGTGGTGATCGTACAATTTCTTAAGACAGCAGATTACGGCGAGCACAAGGCCTTGTCCCGGCTGGCCCCGGAAATCCGGCTAAAGGCTTTTGGCCGCCGGGGCTTCGTACGGCGTCAGGGGCTCGAGCCGGAAGACTATGAGATGGCCCGGGAGGCCCTGTCCTTCGCCCGGGAAGTCATGGTGAAGGGGGAAGCGGACATACTAATTCTGGACGAGATCAACGTAGCCCTCCATTTAGGCCTGCTACGGGAAGAAGAGGTACTGTTCCTTTTGGAGGCGAGGCCGCCGAAAATGGAGCTGGTTTTGACCGGCCGTGGCGCCCCGGAAAGGATCTTGGCCGCAGCCGACCTGGTAACCGAAATGCGCCCGCTGAAGCACCCGTTTGCTGAAGGAGTTGCGGCCCGGGAAGGTATAGAGTTTTAGGAAAGCTTTTCCCCTTATCCAGGAGGAGTCTGGTCCTGGATTGCGAATAAGTAGTATAATTATGTCATACTCCAATTACCAGGCAGAGGAGGTGAATCCTGGCGAATAAGGGCCAGGAACAAGGTGGCGGTAATATTTTACGATCAGGATGCCGACCTCAAAGTACTAGAGGGTAAAAAAATAGCCATTATGGGCTACGGCAGCCAGGGACATGCCCAGGCGCAAAATTTAAAAGATAGCGGTATGGACGTGGTGGTGGGTTTGCGCCGGGGCAGTAAATCATGGGCCGCGGCAGAAGAAGCCGGGCTGACGGTAAAAACCGTGAGCGAAGCCGCGGCGGAAGCCGATGTTATCCAGATTCTCTTACCGGATGAGGTCCAACCCCGGGTTTACCGCGAGGAAATCGCCCCCCACTTGAAGGCGGGCAATGCCCTGATGTTTTCCCACGGCTTTAACATCCATTATCACCAGATCGTTCCCCCCGACGATGTGGACGTCCTTATGGTAGCTCCCAAGAGCCCTGGCCACTTGGTGCGCCGCATGTATGTCGAAGGCAAAGGCGTCCCTGCCCTTCTGGCCGTTCACCAGGATACCACCGGTAAGGCTAAGGAGCTGGGCCTGGCCTATGCCAAGGCCATCGGGTGCACCCGGGCGGGGGTCATAGAGACTACCTTCAAAGAGGAAACGGAAACCGACCTGTTCGGCGAACAGGCGGTTCTGTGCGGCGGTAGCACAGCCCTTATCCAGGCGGCCTTTGAAACCCTAGTGGAGGCGGGTTACCAGCCGGAAATAGCTTACTTCGAATGCCTCAATGAGCTTAAACTCCTGGTGGACATGATGTACGAGGGCGGTATCAAGTACATGCGCTACTCCATCAGCGACACCGCCGAGTACGGGGACCTAACCCGGGGGCCGCGGGTTATCGACGACCATGTGCGGGCCACCATGAAGGAGTTACTGCGGGAGGTCCAGGACGGCACCTTTGCGCGGGAATGGATCTTGGAAAACCAGGCGGGCCGGCCCGTGTTTAACGCTTTGCGCAAACGGGCGCGGGAGCACTTGATCGAAAAGGTGGGGGACGAACTCAGGGCCATGATGCCCTGGCTGAAGAAATAGTCCC
The DNA here is from genome assembly GCA_003509545.1 of Peptococcaceae bacterium. Lineage (GTDB taxonomy): Bacteria > Bacillota > DSM-521 > Neomoorellales > Neomoorellaceae > UBA12545. The sequence goes on along the minus strand of DOLC01000113.1, from coordinate 894 downwards.
TTGCCGGAGGGAAAGCGATGGCAGGAGGATAACCGTTGAAAAAGTGGCACTTAAGGGGTGGTCGCCATATCCCTTAAGTGCCTACTTTTTCCCCGGCTTCCCGGCGCGGGCCGCTCGGAATGCTCGGAAACGGAGTATTGCCGGGATCCGGGTTCCCCGGAGGGGTGACGCCGCCGGGGGCGTTTAGACTCTACTTGGGCCGGAGAAAAACGTATTCCATTTTTTTGGTGGAGATGGGGTAGAGAGCCATGGAGTATGGCAGCAAAAAGGTGGCTTCGGTAGCGATAAAAATGGCCCTTTCGGAGAGCCGGGAAGAGGAGAACCGGCTCAAGCAGGAATTTGCCCGCCAGGGTATTCGGGCCGCGGCCGTGGACTATGGAGGAGAATTCGTGGGCTCCATCCAGAAGATAGTAGAGAGGGCGGTTGTGGCGGCGAAACGCGAAGGGGTGATCCGGGAGACCCACGCGGAAGAGGGAGCGGTTGCAGGAGCCACCCGCGAGGCCCTCTCCCAACTTCTGTTTAAGGCCCTGGGGCTCAACATAGGGGGCAAGATCGGCGTTGCCCGGTATCACGACCATATTAGCGTCGCCGTTTTCTTCGGTATCGGACTCCTCCATTTAGACGAAGTAGGTATCGGCCTGGGCCACCGGGCGGTCTCCTGAGATATGGAAAGTTACGCGGGGAGCGGCTACAGTCACACAATCCGTAACGGGGTAGACGTCCATGCCGCCTGTGCGGCACCAGCAGAAGGATGAAAACAGCGGGCCGGCATTTCTCCCTCGCGAGCGATTTGGTCCGAGCGGGTAAGCAGCCTTGGCGAAGCCGAGGAGGGAGGGCGGGGCCGAGGACAGGAAGTCCGAGGCCGGCCTGTGAAGCAGGGATGCTGAATAGGCC
>DOLC01000021.1:14702-16350 GCA_003509545.1 Peptococcaceae bacterium | reverse complement strand
CTTTCCCTACACGACGCTCTTCCGATTTCCGAGGCCGGCCTCTGAAGCAAGGATGCTGAATAGGCCGGAAACCCCGCCCGAGCCCGAGGCTGAGCCGTAGGCTGTCCCGCGAGGACCACTTAGCGAGCGAAAACAATGCCGGCCTGGAGAGAAGTTATTTTCCGGGTAGCCGCTCATGAGGGCTGGCGCCCTCTCCACGAACCATGAAAATGAGAAGGCTATTTTCGAGGAGAAGAACAAAAATACATCGGACCGGGAGACTAAAAATTTACGTTGCTTTCCTACATGGGTTATTATATAATAAAACTGACAGAAACACTCTAAATTAAATATATACGGGAACGCTGAATCCCTAGGGGAGCGGGGGAACCAAACTTTGGGGTGAATCCTGTATACCTTACGGGTACAGGTAGGGTTAGCTTTCGACCCGAACCCGTCAGCTAACCTCGTAAGCGTGGAAGGCGCGAAAGGTGGGAGGATTGCTGTGCCCTTTTAAGGGCGGGTGAAGCCTACTCCAAACCCCGGGTAAAACGGGGTTTTTTGTTTACTCTAACTTCAAAGGGGGGAAAACCATGAGCGTGGACTTCACCAGACAGGAGTGGAGCCAAGAGGAAAAGAGGGTCATCGCCTTAAGGCGGGCTGCCGAGTTAAAGGAACGGATTAAGGACTATCTGGAAGCCAAGGAAACCATTCCTTCGGGACTGGAGGCCAAAGAAGAGATAGCCGCCCGCAGGAAGAGAATTATGGCCTATTTCGGCATAACGGAAAAGGAATGGCAGGATTGGCGTTGGCAGCTGCAGCACCGTATTACGGACGTGAAGGTCCTGCGGGAGCTCATTCCCCTGACGCCGGAGGAAGAAAAGGCTATAGAGGCCGTGCAGAAGGTTTACCGCTGGGCGGTTTCTCCTTATTACCTGAGTTTTATGTCGGATGCTCCTGATTGCGCCGTGAGACGGCAGGCGCTGCCCAGTCGCCTGGAGTTGGAAGACCAACACGGTATTCCGGATCCCATGGCGGAAGAATTGACTTCGCCGGCTCCATGCATTACCCGGCGCTATCCCGATCGCCTTATCATTAACGTGACCAACCAGTGCGCCATGTACTGCCGTCACTGCCAGCGACGGCGTAACATCGGCGAGGTTGACAGGTCGCGCAGCCGGCAGGAGTTGGAACAGGCCCTGGAGTATATCCGGGCCAATCCGGAAATCAGGGACGTACTGGTTACCGGCGGAGATGCCTTGATGTTAAGCGATGGTATGCTGGATTGGCTTTTGACGGAACTGGACCGGATTCCCCACGTAGAGATTAAGAGGCTCGGTACCAGGGTACCGGTGACCTTGCCCCAGCGTATTACGCCGGAACTGTGCGCCGTGCTGGCAAAGCATCCGCCCCTTTATCTAAATACCCAGTTTAATCACCCGCGGGAAATTACCGAAGAGGCCAAAGAAGCCTGCGACAGGCTGGTCCGGGCGGGCGTGGTGCTGGGCAACCAGGCGGTGTTATTGCGGGGAGTAAACAATCATCCCTTTATAATGCGCAAGCTCAATCAGGAACTGCTGAAGATCCGGGTGCGGCCGTACTACTTGTTCCATGCCAAACCCGTGAGGGGTACCACCCATTTTATAACTTCTATAAAAGAAGGAATAGA
>DOLC01000021.1:0-14523 GCA_003509545.1 Peptococcaceae bacterium | reverse complement strand
GTACCACCCATTTTATAACTTCTATAAAAGAAGGAATAGAGATTATGGAACAACTGCGGGGCTACACTTCCGGCTTGGCCGTTCCCACCTATATCATTAATGCGCCCAACGGTTACGGGAAAACGCCGGTACTACCCCAGTACGTGGTGGCTCGGGGAGAAGGTCAGGTGGTACTGAGGACGTGGGAGCGGCGCACCATGCTTTACCCCGACTTGGGAGGGCATGCCTCCTCGTAACCTTGCCTTTGTTTCTCGCCGGGGGTATAATGGTGGCGAAAAAATTCCCTAAGGGGTGGAGAAGAGGATGCGCGTTACGGTCTCCTGGCAGGGCGGGATGCGGCTGGCAGGGCAGGGAGAGTCCGGCCGGGAAGTAACTATGGACGCGGCACCGGAACACGGCGGCCGCAATGAGGGAGCCCGGCCGTCAGAGGTTTTCCTGATGGGGATGGCCGGGTGCACGGCCCTCGATGTTTTATCTATCTTGGGAAAGAAGAGGCTCAAAGTGGAATCCTTCGCCGTGGACGTGGAAGCCGAACGGGCGGCCGAGCACCCGCGGATTTTCACCGCGGCGACGTTAATTTACCGCTTCACCGGGCCCGATTTGCCGGAGGAGCAGGTGAAACATGCCATCGAACTTTCCCTGGGTAAATACTGCGGCATGGTTAACACGGTGAAGAAGGCTGCGCCTATATCTTACTGCTACGAGATTAACGGCCGCCGCAGCCCCGTCCAACCGGCCCCCTGATGGGGCGTCTCTCTCCCTATCTCTGATCGTCCGGCCGAGGGGCCGGCGTTCAAAGGGTGGCTCTAGGCGTTAGAGGAGGAATATACTTGCTACTAGACCTTAACCCGGTGGCCTTTCATATTGGGCCCTTAGCGGTTCGCTGGTACGGCATCTTTATGGCCATTTCCTTCCTAGTGGGGGCATGGTACCTCTACCAGGAGGGGATGCGGAGGGGCTTAAGGGAGGATTTCCTCCTGAACTTGGCCATGATCGTGGTGGTGGCTGGCGTAGTGGGGGCGCGGCTCCTGTTTGTGCTGGCCAACTATCCGGAGTGGTTCGTACGGGAGCCCGTCCAGGTGCTGAAGATTTACGAAGGCGGCCTGGCCTGGCACGGCGGCCTGCTGGGGGGTGTTTTGGCCGGGTGGTGGTATGTGCGCCGCCACAAAAAGGAATTTAACTTACTGGCCGACCTGGCGGTACCCGGCCTGGCCCTGGGCTACGCTATGATACGCATTGCCAACGTCTTCAACCAGGAAGTCCTGGGCCGGCCTACCGATCTATGGTTCGGCCGCTGGCCGGCCCAGCCTATCGGCACCCTCATCGGGCTGGTATTGCTGTTGCGGTATTTTTACGTTGAGCGTAAGAACCCCCCGTCCGGATACCAGTTCTGGTCCTTCATTTTTTACCACCAGCTCCTGCGGGGGTTGATAGAGGAAACCGTGCGGGAGAATCCCCTGGAGGTATGGGGATATGTGGTCCCCCACTGGGGGCTGGGCTTCTTCACCCTGGCCCAGCTGACGACACCCCTGATCATGCTCCTGGCCTATTACTTCATGCGTAAAGCCCGGCTTAAAGGCCCTTCCGGGGGAGGATCTTACCGCCTAACCCTCTTTCCCCGGCCCAGGTCTTAGGCCCTTTCCAGCAGGATGACCGCCTCCAGGCGCTGCAAGGCCGAGGGATCTTCCAGCGGGTTGCCCGCGACGGCGATGAGATAGGGTAGCTTACCCGGAGCGATGCTGCCCAGTTCGGATGCCAGACCCAGAGCACCCGCTCCCACACTGGTGGCGGCGCGGAGGACGGCCAGGGGAGGCAGTCCGGCGGCCAGGAAAAAGGAAAGTTCATCTTCGTAGCTTCGGCCGTGATAGACTCCCGGCGCACCGGCATCGGTGCCGATAATGAGCCTCACACCCCTTTCGTGGGCGTGGGCTATTTTTTTGAGCTGTAGTTCTACCGTGCCCTTGATGATATCCCGTTCCCGGGGATTGTACTCCCGGCCCCGGCCCACTTTCAGCCGGTTGGCCACCGCGGCTACCGTAGGGGCCCAGTAGGTACCCCGCTCGGCCATTAGCTCTAGGGTTTCGTCGGATACAAAATACCCGTGTTCTACGGAATCCACTCCGGCCAGTACGGCCTGACGCACGGCCCCATCGGAATTGGCGTGGGCCATGACCTTGAGCCCCCGCTCATGGGCCGCTTCCACCAGGGGCCGGAGTTCGTTAACATCGAACTGTACAGGGCCGACCTCGCCCCAGTGCCGGAAGGTGACCAGTCCCGAAACTATTACCTTTATTTGGTCGCTTCCGGCCGCCGCCAGGCCCTTTACCGTGCCCTCCCAGTCGTAGGGGGGTGTTAGGGGAGGACCGAGGAAGGAGCCGTAGAAGCCCTTTTTGTGGAGGGCCCGCCCGGTGGCCACAATGCGGGGTACAGGGCCCTCCAGCGGCGCCCGGTCCCGGGCCCACAGGTTCCAGCCGGAGGCATCACCCCCGTCCCTGATGGCCAGAACCCCGTGCTCCAGGAACGCTTCCAATTGTTTCTTGATGCACCGGCTCATGGCTTCGGGATCCTGCCAGCGGTCCACCGAGGTTTTAAAGTCGAGGCCGTCGAGGGCCAGATGCACGTGGGCGTCCACGAGGCCGGGCAAAAGGGTTAGTTGGGGAAGATATAACTGCTGGGAACCGTCAGGTCTGTATGAAGCCTGGGGTATGATCCGGTCTATCCGGCCTTGCCGGAGGCAGACCACCATATCAGAAGTCAGGGCGGGGCTCTCGCCGTCCCACAGGTAACCGGGGAAGAGGTCCAGGCGGGTTTGGGGAGTGAGGCGCAACACCTTCACTTTTTCCACCTCCCGACAGCCAATATGCTACACCTTTAACCGGGGGAAGGCAAGGGAGGAGGGGGCTGAGTTATCACCTCTTTTTACAGGGTAGACGTCCATGCCGCCTGTGCGGCACCAGCAGAAGGATGAAAACAGCGGGCCGGCATTTCTCCCCTGCGAGCGATTTGGTCCGAGGGGATGAGCAGCGTCGGACTCTTTGGGGGCGAAGGGGCCGGTGACGGCTGCCGGCTCCCGGTTAACGAAACATTAACCTGCACCTAATGAACAGTTAACAGAGGGGTTATATAATTTTAGCGGGCAGCTTATAAACCGCTGCCAGCCAAAGTAGGGAAAGGGCAAAAACAGAGATGGAGAGCGGAAAGCCGGGCCGGAGTATAGCCCGAAGGGTTACGGGTATTCTGGGAGTCCTGGTAGGGGGGATCCTACTGGCGGCGGTGGCCTGCGCGCCTTGGGGTGAGGAACGCCGGATCGAGCCGGGCGGGAAACCCCCTGTGCACCTTCTGGGGGTAGGTGCTTCCTTTCCTTATCCCCTTTACAGCAAATGGATCGAGGAATATAGAAAGTTTAACCCCCACGTAAATATCGATTATCAATCCATAGGTAGCAGCGGCGGTATCAATAACATTCTCAGGGGAACGGTAGACTTTGCCGGCAGCGATGCTCCCATGACGGATGAGCAGCTCGCCCGAGCTCCGGCCCCCATTTTTCACCTTCCTTCCGTAGCAGGGGCCGTGGCCATTACCTACAACCTTCCCGGCGTGGACAAGGATCTTAAGTTAACTCCCCAGGTTCTTGCCGATATTTTTCTGGGCAACATAACCGAGTGGCGCGACCCGGAGCTTACTTCCCTTAATCCCGAACTCGACCTGCCCGACATGGGCATTACCGTCGTCCGCCGCTCCGACGGAAGCGGTACGACGAAGATTTTTACCGAATACTTAAGCAAGGTCAGTCCGGTGTGGGCGGAAAGGGTGGGCACCGGCACCTCCGTGGAGTGGCCCACAGGCATCGGCGGTAAGGGTAACGAGGGAGTGGCCGGCACTATTAAACAGATTCCCGGCTCTATAGGGTACGTGGAAATGGCCTATGCCACGCAAAACGGCCTCCCGCGGGCTTTAATCCAAAACCGGGCCGGCCGGTTTGTGGGCCCCACCTTGGAGACTACTACCGCGGCTGCAGCCGGTGCGGCGGTCCAAATGCTGGAAGACATGCGGGTTTCCCTCACCGATGCCCCCGGTGAGGATTCCTACCCCATTGCAGGGTATACTTACCTCTTGGTATACCGGGACCAGCATAATCAAAGGAGGGGCGAAGCCCTGGCCCATTTTTTATGGTGGGCCCTCCATGACGGCCAGGAACACGCCCGCGAGCTGCTTTATGCCCCTCTGCCCGACAACGTGGTCAAAATGGCCGAAGCCAAGATTAAGGAGATTAATTATAAAGGACAACCCTTTATCGAGTAGTTGGAATGGGGCGGTGTAATCCCTCGAGGTATTTCCCCTTCCTCGGGACGGCGCCTGCCCTGGGTGGAAATACCTTGAATAGCGGCAGTGCCCGCTGAGGTTTGGAGGTTACGAGATGGTCGGTAAGGCGGGACGGGGAAAAATTAAAGACACCCTCTTTGCCGGTATTAGCGGCCTGGCGGCCTTAAGTATTATTTTCATTATAATTGTAATGCTTTATGAACTAGTCGTAGGGGCTGGACCGGCCCTGGCCCGCTTCGGCTGGGATTTCTTAACCGGCACCAGGTGGGATCCGGTCCGTGAACAATTCGGTGCCTGGCCTTTAATTTATGGAACCCTGGTTTCCTCCTTTGTCGCACTTGCCTTGGCCGTGCCCTTGAGCCTGGGCATAGCCATTTACCTGGCCGAATTGGCTCCTCCGTGGCTCCGCGAGCCCGTGGCGTTTCTGGTGGAATTGCTGGCCGCTATTCCCAGTGTGGTCTACGGGCTGTGGGGCCTTTTTGTATTAGTGCCCTGGCTGCGCACCACCGTGCAGCCCTTTCTGGGGAATACCCTGGGTTTTCTACCTTTATTCCAGGGACCCCCTTTGGGAATGGGCATGCTGGCGGCAGGCCTGGTTCTGGCCATTATGATTTTACCCATCATCACCTCCATAACCCGTGAGGTTCTTTTGGCCGTTCCCTCCTCCCAGCGGGAAGCCATGCTCGCCCTGGGGGCCACCAGATGGGAGACCATAAGAATGGCGGTTCTACCCTACGGTCGGTCCGGTATCGTAGGCGCCGTTATCTTAGGTTTAGGCCGGGCTCTGGGGGAAACCATGGCCGTTACCATGGTCATAGGCAACCGGCCCCAGGTGTCCTTATCCCTCTTCCACCCGGGTCAGACCATCGCCAGCGTTATAGCCAATGAGTTTACCGAGGGCTTTAACGAGATGCACCTTTCTGCCCTGTTGGCGTCTGCACTGCTGTTGTTCGTAATTACCCTGTTGGTAAATATTTTAGCCAGGTTAATGGTGTGGCGGATGAACAAGATTCCCCAAGGAGTGAGCCGGGAATAATGGTGTCCCGCGGGTTGAAGCGAAAGTTATGGAACAGATTTATGTTGGCCCTGACGGTGGTGGCTACCGCCGCCGCCCTGGTACCGCTGGCGAGCATTCTCTATTACGTGGCGGTAAGAGGTTTGCCGGCCCTAAATTTAGATTTCTTCACCAAATTGCCTGCTGCCGTAGGCGAACCGGGGGGTGGGCTGGCCAATGCCATTCTGGGAACTATTATCCTCGTTTTATTGGCCGGGGCCATGGCCGTCCCCGTGGGGATCCTCACCGGCATCTACCTGGCCGAATTCGGCCGGGGGCGCCTTGCATGGACGGTGCGCTTCTTGTGCGATGTCCTCACCGGAGTGCCTTCCATTATCGTGGGCATTGTGGTCTACAGTACGGTAGTCCTGACCATGAAGCGTTTTTCGGCTCTGGCAGGCGGAATAGCCCTCGCCATTATAATGATTCCCCTTGTGGCCCGGACTACCGAGGAGATTTTGAGGTTGGTACCCCAGAGTTTGCGGGAGGCCTCCCTGGCCCTGGGGGCCACCCGGGTAAGGACGGTTAGGAGTGTTGTGCTCCGCAGCGCCATGGGCGGCATTATTACCGGGGTAATGCTGGCCACCGCCCGGATTGCCGGGGAAACGGCCCCCCTCCTCTTTACCGCCCTCAACAGCCGGTATTGGCCGGGCGGTCTGACGGACCACATAGCCTCTCTACCGGTGTATATTTTTACCTATTCCACGACCCCCTATGAAGAACTTCACCGCCTGGCCTGGGGTGCCGCCTTGATATTGGTAGTTATGGTGCTGACGACCAGTATAGCGGCCCGGTTGGCCGCCCGCCGGTTGAACGGAGGTCGGTAGGGTTTGGCAGTCAAAATTCGGATTGACGATCTGAGCGCCTGGTACGGGGACAAACACGTAGTAAAGGACGTGAGCCTTAACGTTGAGAGCAACCGGGTGACGGCCATTATCGGGCCATCGGGTTGCGGCAAGTCCACGTTGATCCGGTGTATAAATCGTCTCCACGAGTTGATCCCCGGGGCTAGAGTGCGGGGAAAAGTTTTGGTGGACGGGCGAGACCTATACGCAGCTGGTACGGATCCTACCGAGGTGCGCCATAGGATCGGCATGGTTTTCCAGAAGCCCAATCCCTTTCCCACCATGTCCATCTTCGATAACGTGGCTGTGGGCTTGCGCCTTCACGGACTCAAGCCGGGCCAGAACCTTGAAGGGGTAGTGGAAAGGAGTTTGCGCATGGCGGCCTTATGGGACGAGGTGGCCGACCGGTTGCACGCCTCAGGGGCCAGCCTGTCCGGCGGGCAGCAGCAGAGGCTTTGCATTGCCAGGGCCCTGGCCGTGGAACCGGAAATTTTGCTCATGGACGAACCCTGTTCGGCCCTGGACCCGGCTGCCACGTTAAAGATCGAGGATCTCATCCTGCAACTAAAGGAACACTATACTATTGTTATCGTTACCCACAGCATGCAACAGGCGGCCAGGGTGGCCGATTATACCGCCTTCCTCCTGGACGGCGAACTGGTGGAATTCGGTCCCACCTCTGAAATCTTTACCCGCCCCAAGGACAGACGTACGGAAGATTATATTACCGGGCGCTTCGGTTAGGCCTTTGGGTACCTTCCGGCGGCGGCCAAAAAGTGGGGATGCACCAGGCTGACCCTTGCCTTGAGATTTATCGAAAGTTGCGGTAAAATGTTGTCGGCGGGTAGAAGGGAGAGGGCCGGTGCTATTCCCGGAGGTTGCCGTTCTTCTCAGGAAATTGCGCCGACACAGCGCATCCACGTACCAACACTGCTGCAATGTGAGTAACCTTTGCCGGGCTTTGGGGGTGGGGTTGGGACTCCACAGCCAGGAAGTAGCGTCCATTGCCCTGGCGGGACTTCTGCATGATATCGGGAAGATGAGGATACGTTCCACTATTTTACACAAGGCCGCGAGGCTGACTCCCCAGGAATGGGAAATTATGCGGCGACACCCGGATTTCGGGGTCGAGATCATATCTGCCAGGGCAAGGTTGCAGGCTCTCTGCCCCCTTATAAACCACCACCACGAGCGCTGGGACGGGAAGGGATACCGGGGCCTGGCGGGAGAGGAAATCCCCCTGGGAGCCAGGATTATCGCCCTGGCGGATGCCTTCGATGCCATGACTTCGTCCCGGGCCTACCAGTATTCCAAGGATTTGCGGGACGGTATTCACGAACTGGAGGAAGGAGCCGGTACCCAATTCGATCCGCGGCTGGTCAAGGTCTTTTTTGAAATAATGCCCGAGATACTCAAAAGAAATAGCCACCAGGCCTGTTAGACGGTGGCTTTTTTGTAGCCTTGAAAGGGTCAAAGGCCATGGGTTTAACGGAGGAACTTCAGCAGGAAGCGGCCCGGTTAGGGCTGCGGCTGGGAGCGGTTCCGGCGACCACGGTGTTCGAGCGGGGCCTCGACGCGCTGCAGCACAGGGAAAGGGAAAACTGGGCCACTCCCTTTGTCGGCGGCAGCATCGAGGTACGATGCCGCCCTTACGCGCTTTTTCCCGGTGCCCGCACGGTGATAGCCGTTGCCCGTCCCTGGTACATTCCAGCCGTGGGGCCCCCGGGGCCGGGAGAGGGCCTGGTGGCCATGAGCTTTAGGGGAGAAGATTATCACCGGGTGCTGGAGCGGCTTCTGGTGCCCTTGGCGGAGCGGTTAAAGGATTGGGGAGCGTCCTGGGCGGTCGTTCAGGTGGACAAGGGGCCCCTTATTGAGCGGGAAGCGGCCTTCGCCGCCGGCCTCGGCTACTATGGTTATAACTGCTCTTTAATGGTGCCCGACATGGGGTCCCGGGTGGCCCTGGGATTGATTATTACAGACCTCAGGCTGGAGGCTACTCTGCCCCTCAAAGAGCCAAAGTGCCGCGAGTGCGGCCGGTGCTTGGCCGCGTGCCCTACGGGCGCCTTGGTGGCGCCCTATACCCTGCATCCCGGGCGCTGCCTTTCGTACCTCACCCAGAAGCGGGGCTTTCTTCCCTCGGACCTGCGGCCTTATCTGGGGCAGAGGCTTTTCGGGTGCGATGTTTGCCAGGACGTCTGCCCGGAAAACGAAGGGCTGGCCTTAAGGAGCGGGCCCTCTTTTGTCCACCCGGGGCTGGCGGATCTCCTCAGGTTGAGGGGGGGCCGATTTCGGGAACTTTTCGGGACCACCGCCCTGGCCTGGCGGGGGAAAACCGTTTTGCAGCGAAATGCCGTTGTTGCCCTGGTCAATACCGGGTATGACGGGGAAGAAGCAGTCCGGGAATTGCAGGAGCTCCTCCTTCATCCTTCCCCCGTCCTGCGGGGCCATGCTGCATGGGCCCTGGGAAAGCTGGGAGCGGCCGAAGGGCGCCGGGCGCTGGAGAGGGCCTACGGGGAGGAAGGGGATCCCCTGGTCAGGGAGGAAATAGGGAGGGCCTTGAAGGGGGAAGGGTAAATGGGAGCCCTTGACCCCTATCCTAGAAGCCAAGGGCTCTACGGCGCCCCTTCACTATTATTTCAGAAACCCGAAGGCCTGCGGATCGGCCACGAAAGCCTCATACAGGGACTTGTTCTTTACGGCCGGCGTGGGTTGGGCCAGGTTGGGGGCGGCTATGAGTTTAAGGGCGACCGAATTCTGGTAATGGGGATTCTTCACAAATTCCCCTTTGGCCCCCTGACCTTGGATGTAATAATAGGCCGCGCCGCGTTTATCCCGGAAGGGGCCGTAAAGGGACGAAAAATTGCCCTCTACCAAGTTGGCCATAACCAGGGGGGTGTTCCCCGGATTAATGGTTACATGACCGTAAGCGGGAGGGATGTACACCTTGTCCCCCTTCTTGGCTTCCACGGCCATAATCTCTTCTACGTCACCGCTGCGGTTGTTCTTTTGCAGCAGGTAAAGGGCTTCTCCTTCCAGGACCTCGTAGTATTCGGGGTATGTTTCGGACGAATGGGGTTTAAGAGGGTGGAAATGGCCTACCGTCTTGATGTACTCTCCTTCAATGGTTCCCGGTAAAATAACCGTGATGTCGTAACGTATATTGTTCTTGTCGAAAATTTCCTTGTCCTGGGCAAAGCATACGCCCCGGTACATATAGTAAAGGGGGCGGTCGCTGGGAGTCACGCTGGGGGCATAGAGGACCGGCAGGGCGTCTTCCAACCGGCGGACGTCCGGCTCGGAGGCGATAATGCCAGGAGCGAATTCCAGCAGCCCGTCGCTCTTAAGGGAAAAATCTTTACCCGCCAACATGGAGGAAACCTCCCCTCATAATATCGGCTCCATTATACCGTAGAATTCTTTTTGCTACCATACATTTCCTGGAAAACCCTCGTTATAATCCTCTTTTCCTCCGCGTCGAAGAGCCGGGTCACACAAAATTCCACTACGGTCGTGATAGATCCGTCGGGTAGCTGGTAAATTTCCGATTTCACAACCCTGCCGTATCCCAGTACTTCTTCGCTCTTGTTGACGATAAAGGCTTCTAAACCCACGGGGTGGGCCAGTTTGTGCCCCTGGCGGAAAAACCCCAGGATGATATTACCGCAGCTCCGCTTCCACAGAAGCAGGTTTTCGCCGTCGCCCATTTTCTCTCCCGGCTCCTGGGGGAGCTCGTCTACCGGTAGGCGTATAAGCCAGGTGAACTCATACTTGTAGCCCACGTCCATCCCCCGCACTTTATTGTTTGAGTACCTGACTATATTAATTCTATTTTTTCCGGTGCTTTCCTCTTGCAGAAGTGCTGTTATATATTTCCCAGCCCTGCAGACAGGTTTTCAGCATGATTTTTGGGAGTCCGCCTGCGACGCCGGCAGGAAACTGCCCTTGGGTGTGGAACTAATAAAACCGGCAGTATTTCGCCGAGGTCTAAATTTGGCAGTGGTGGAGGGCCGGAAGTGTACTGGAATCAGAAATACGAGTGTTTACCCCCCGAAGAATTGCACCAGTTGCAGCTGGAGAGGCTTAAGGCAACGGTGGAGAGGGCCTTTTTTAACGTCCCTCATTACCGGCGGGCTTTTCAAGCCGAGGGCTTGGAGCCCGGAGATATTAGGTCTCTCGATGATTTGCGCAAGCTCCCCTTTACAACCAAGGATGATTTGCGGGAAAACTATCCCTTTGGCATGTTTGCCGTTCCCATGAGCGAAATCGTCCGCATCCATTCCTCATCCGGGACTACGGGAAAACCCACCGTTGTGGGCTATACCCGGCGGGATATCGACGTCTGGGCCGAGCTTATGGCCCGGGCCCTGGTTTGCGGTGGCGCCACCCGCAACGACATCATCCATAATGCTTACGGGTACGGGCTGTTCACCGGCGGTCTGGGTGTACATTACGGTGCCGAGCGCCTGGGCGCCTCGGTTATTCCCATATCGGGCGGCAACACCAAACGCCAGGTTATGATTATGCGGGATTTTGGCAGCACCATTTTAACCTGCACCCCTTCTTATGCTCTTCATATCGCCGAGGTCATGGAAGAAATGGGGATAGACCCTGCAGAACTCAAGCTGAGGGCCGGTATTTTCGGGGCCGAGCCCTGGTCGGAAAATATGCGGCGGGAGATCGAGAGGCGGTTGGGGATCAGTGCCGTGGACATCTACGGCCTTAGCGAAGTAATCGGCCCCGGGGTGGCCATTGAATGCCAGGAGAAAAACGGGCTGCACATTTTCGGTGATCATTTCTTGGCCGAGGTCATCGACCCGGTCACCGAGAAGCCCCTGCCCCCCGGCGAGATGGGAGAGCTGGTCCTTACCTCCCTCACCAAGGAGGCCTTACCCGTCATCCGCTACCGGACCAGAGATGTAACGGCCCTGTTACCGGGGGACTGCCCCTGCGGGCGAACGGGGGTGCGCATCGCCCGTATTACAGGTCGCACCGACGATATGCTGATCATCCGGGGGGTGAATGTTTTCCCCTCCCAGGTGGAAAGCGTATTGCTGGAGATAGGGGGAACAGAACCCCACTACCAGCTCATCGTGGACCGGGAAGGGAGCCTGGATACCCTGGAAGTCCAGGTGGAAGTTTCCGAAAGCCTGTTTTCCGACGCCGTTCGGCGGCTGGAGGACCTGGAACACCGCCTCCACCAGGAGCTGGAGAGCACCCTGGGCCTTAGCGTTAAGGTTACCCTGGTGGAACCCAAAACCATCGTCCGCAGCGAGGGGAAAGCTAAGAGGGTTATCGATAAGCGAAAATTCTAAGGGGGGCCGCAGATGAAAATAAAGCAGCTTTCTGTATTCCTGGAGAATAAATCGGGCCGCCTGGCCGCCGTCACCAGGCTGCTGGCTTCCAAGGGCATTAACATTCGGGCCCTGTCTATCGCAGATACGTCGGATTTCGGCATCCTCCGCCTCATCGTAAACGATCCCGAGGCTGCTTACCGGGCCTTGAAGGAAGGGGGCTTCACGGTAAGCTTGACCGAGGTTCTGGGGGTAGAAATGCCGGACCGGCCCGGAGGGCTTAGCAGCGTCCTGACCCACCTGGAGGAAGCGGGTATCAATATCGAGTACTTGTACGCCTTCCTGGGCAAGGGCGAAAATGGCGCCTTGGTGATTTTGCGCGTAGAGGATCTGGATAAGGCCATTGAGATCTTATCGGCCAAGGGCGTCCAATTGGTAAAGGCCGAAAAAGTCTACGCATTATAAATGCAAATGAGAATGGGAGTGATGGACCTTATGGTCAAGCCGTCCCCCGCCTGCCGGGAAGCCATTCTAGATATCAAACCCTATGTTCCGGGCAAGCCTATTGAGGAAGTCCAGCGGGAGCTAGGCATTAAGGACGTAATCAAGCTGGCCTCCAACGAGAACCCCCTAGGGCCTTCTCCCGATGCGGTCATGGCCATCAGGGAGGCTGCCGAAAAGATATACCTTTACCCCGACGGCAATTGTTATTATCTGAAGCAAGCCCTGGCGGCCAAACTGGACGTGGGGGAAGACCAGCTCATTGTAGGCAACGGTACCGATGAAATCCTTAAACTGCTGGGGGAAGCCTTTGTAGATCCAGGCGACGAAGTGGTGGTGGCCGATCCTACTTTTTCTGAATATGAATTTGCGGCCCAGGTTATGGGGGGGAGGGTCATGAAGGTACCCTGCCGGGATTTCCGCCTTGACCTGGAAGCCATGGCAGGGGCCGTTAGCCCGCGAACCCGTCTGATTTTCGTTTGCAACCCCAACAATCCCACCGGAACCATTGTCTCCCGGGATGAACTGGATTCCTTCTTGGACCGTGTGCCTCCCCGTATACTGGTGGTCTTGGACGAGGCCTACTACGAATATGTAACGTCGCCCGAGTATCCGGACAGCCTGGCCTACGTCCGGGGAGGGCGGCCTAACGTCATCGTGTTGCGGACCTTTTCTAAGATTTACGGCCTGGCAGGCCTGCGTGTGGGATACGGCATCGCGCACCCGGAAATTATTAATTCCCTGAACCGGGTTAGGGAGCCCTTTAACGTTAATTCTCTGGCCCAGATAGCGGCCAGGGCCGCCCTAGACGATGAAGCTCATGTGGGCAAGAGCAAGGAAGTCAACAACGAAGGTAAGGAATTCCTCTACGAGCAATTCCGGGCCTTAGGCCTCAAATACGTACCTACGGAATCTAATTTTATTTTCGTGGATATCGGGCGCGACAGCCGTGAGGTCTTTAAGAAAATGCTCGCCAAAGGAGTTATCGTCCGTACCGGAGATATTTTTGGGTTTACGACCTTCCTGCGTATTACCATCGGCACCCGCCGCCAAAACCAGCGGTTCATTGACGTCCTGCGGGAGGTTTTGTCCGAGGTGCCCTAAAAAGTTAGTAATATATCCCTCCTTTTGCGGATATGAATGAAATAGCAGAAGCACGAAGGAGGGATTTTTTTGCGGGGAAAGGTTCAAGCTTTGGCGGCCGGCCTCCTTTTGGCCCTTTTGGTGGCTTTATCCTGGGGGTGCGGCTCCTCCGGAGGGCCGGGCAACCAGCCGGGTTCCCATGTTCAAATTCAGACCCCCCAGGAACAGCTCGGGCAGCCCGAAAGCCCTCAGGTGACGGAAAACCGGGAAACCGTCAAGGTAGTACTTTATTTTAGCGATCCCACCGGGCAGAAGCTGGTGGCCGAGGAGCGCCTCATCCCCAAAGTAGAAGGCATCGCTCGCGCCACGATAGAGGAGTTGATCAAGGGACCGGCCCTGGGCTCCCAACTACTGCCAACCATTCCCGAAGGGACCGCCCTTAAAGATATCAACATCAGGCCCGATGGGCTGGCCAGGGTGGATTTCAGCAAGGAGCTGGTGGAAAACCACAGCGGGGGTTCCCTGGGGGAGAGCCTGACGGTTTATTCCATCGTTAATACCCTGACTCAGTTTCCCACGGTGAAACAAGTTCAGATCCTGGTGGAGGGACAGTATGTGGAGACCATCGCCGGTCACCTGGACGTGTCTTCGGCTATGACTCGCAATGAAGCTATAATAAAGACAGATTGATCTAAAGGGCGGGGGTTTCGCCGCCGGAACAAGGGAATAGCTGGAAAGAGTGCCCAGGCACTCTTTTTTATTTTGACATAAATTTGCTCGGGGGAAGGAAAGTCGACATAAATAGCAAATTAGTTCCCTGTTGCCAGTTTTGCCAGAAAGGGGAGAGGGGAGTGGTGGTACGGGGGCGGAGCAGGGAGGGCTGCCGCCGGCCGGTCGGATCATGTTGGAATGCCGTATTCCGGTGGTATCTGGTCTTTTTGGTGGTGGCGTGCATTTTCGCCGGGGGACCGGCTTCCGCAGCCTCCCGCACGGTGAAATTATACTTTAACGGAACTTTGCTTAATCCGGCGGTGGCGCCTTACGTAGACCCCACCGGCCGGACTATGGTGCCCATCCGTATAATCATGGAGAGCATGAAGGCTCAAGTGGACTGGATAGGTGGCGAGCAAAAGGTCCGCATCCAGCACGGCGGCAAGGTACTGGAAATGTGGATTGGCAACAAGACGGCCAGGCTGAACGGCCGCACCCTGGTAATGGACACTGCACCGGTCCTCCATCAGGGTACAACCATGGTACCGGTGCGGGTCATTGCGGAGAATTTCGGCGCCCAGGTAGACTGGGAGGCTTCTTCTTCTAGTGTGCGGATCTGGATGCCGGAACCCACGAGTGTACAGCAAGTACGGGTGCGGGGAAGTTATGTGAACATCCGTTCCGGTCCGAGTACGGCCTACGATCCTCCCCTCCT
>DOLC01000069.1 GCA_003509545.1 Peptococcaceae bacterium | reverse complement strand
TCCCGGCCTATTCAGCATCCCTGCTTAAGAAACCGGCCTCGGACTTCCTGTCCTCGGCCCCGCCCTCCCTCCTCGGCTTCGCCAAGGCTGCTTACCCGCTCGGACCAAACCGCTCGCTCAAAACAAACGCCGGCCCGCTTTTTTCCTTCTCCTGCTGGTGCCGCACAGGCGGCATGAGCGTCTACCCTATTAAGACGGCGGGAGGCGCATGGCTGTGGACCACATCGCCTCCCGTCCGCCAAAGGCTTTTTCCCTTTGTACTCTACTTTACCTCCACCGTGGCGCCGGCTTCTTCCATCTTCTTCTTGATGCTTTCGGCCTCTTCCTTGCTGACCTTTTCCTTCACCGGCTTGGGCGCGCCGTCCACCAAGTCTTTAGCCTCTTTAAGGCCGAGGCCGGTAATCTCGCGTACCACTTTAATTACGTTGATCTTCTTGTCGCCGACCTCTTTGAGGATGACATCAAATTCGGTCTGCTCCTCCGCCGGCGCCTCGGCCGGAGCGGCCGCCGCGCCCGGCACTGCGGCCACCGCTACCGGCGCCGCCGCGCTAACGCCGAACTCCTCCTCCAGGGCCTTCACCAGTTCGGCCAGTTCCAGTACCCTCATCCCTTTTACCGCTTCGATTATCTCGGCTACTTTGCTCATGTTTCTTCTTTCCCCCTTAACTTTGATATTCCCTTACGAGGCTTCCTTTTGCTGCCGAATGGCCTCCAGCGCATAAACCAAGCTGCGTAGAGGCCCGGATAGCACGCCCACCAGGCCGTACAGCGGGCCCTGCAGGCCGCCCACCACTTTGGCCAGCAACTGCTCCCGGGGCGGCAGCTCGGCCAGGGCTTTAATCTCCGCCTGGCCTATGATCTTGCCCTGGAGCACCCCGGCCTTAACCTTAAACTCTTCTTTGGTACGGGCCAAACCGGATACGATCTTGGCCGGTGCCACCGGATCCTGGAAACTAAAAACTATGGCCGTAGGTCCTTCCAGATAGGGATGGAGGCCTTCCAGGCCCGCGTCACGGGCGGCGATCCTGGTCAGGGTATTCTTGACTACCTTTAGTTCCGCCCCTGCCTCCTTGAGCTGCCGCCTGAGCTGGGTCATTTCGGCCACGTTCAGGCCCCGGTACTCGGCCAGGATTAAGGCCGAAGACCGGCCGATCTTACCCTTAATCTCTTCCACTACTGCCGCTTTCGCCTGCCGCTGCTTGTTCAAAACCTTAGCACCCCCCTTCCCCCAAGGCAAATTAAAGCCCCTGCCGAAGCAGGGGCCCATCTATCCCTCCATGGTAAATGGAGAAATAGGCGCTGCCCACCGGCCTCGGCAGGCCACTTTAAGCTCCCGGAGGAGCACCTGCTGTCTGCGGCCTCTGGGTTCACCCATTTTTGTTGTCCTTGCTGCGTTGACTTTTATCTCTAAAGGGCGCCCCGAACCTGCCCTTTGCCCGGCTTTGGGGGTCGCACGGCCCCTTTCGCGGCCGTGCCTACCGGGGCACCGCCTTCAGGGGATTGACCTTGATACCCGGGCCCATGGTGCAGGAAAGACTCACACCTTTGATGTACTGGCCCTTGGCCGCCGCGGGTTTGGCCCGGACTAAGGCTTCTATAAGGGCCCGGAAGTTTTCCATTAGTTTTTCTTCCGGAAAGCTGACCTTGCCTATAGGCGCATGTATAATGCCGCCCTTGTCTACCCGGAATTCAATCTTACCGGCCTTAACTTCCTTTACTGCCCTGGCCACATCCATGGTCACGGTACCGGCCTTGGGGTTGGGCATTAAACCCCGCGGGCCCAGGATCCGGCCGAGTTTGCCCACGGTGCCCATCATATCCGGGGTGGCGATGGCCACGTCGAAGTCCATCCAGCCGCCCTGGATCTTCTCCACCAGGTCTTCGGCGCCCACAATATCCGCGCCGGCTTCCTCCGCTTCCTTGGCCTTATCCCCCTTAGCGAAAACCAACACCCGCGGCGTCTTGCCGGTGCCATGGGGCAGGACTACCGTGCCGCGGACCTGCTGGTCGGCGTGGCGGGGGTCCACTCCCAGGCGTACGGCCGCTTCCACCGTTTCGTCAAACTCGGCGGTGGCCGTTTGCTTAACGAGGCTAATGGCTTCGACCGGCTCGTAGAGGCGCTGCCGGTCCACCAGTTTCTTGGCTTCCAGGTACCTCTTCCCGTGTTTGGGCATAAACATTCCTCCTTGTGGTTCTGGCGGATTACTCCTCCCACTGGGGCAGGGTGAAGGATTACCCTTCCACCTCGATGCCCATGCTGCGGGCCGTGCCCTCGATCATACGCATGGCTGCCTCGATGTTGGTTGTGTTGAGATCTTTCATTTTCTGTTCGGCTATTTCCCTGATGGTGGCCCGGGAAACCTTGCCCACCTTCTTGCGATTGGGCTCTCCCGAGGCCGTCTCTATACCCAGGGCTTTCTTGAGCAACACCGCCGCTGGCGGCGTTTTGGTTATAAAGGTAAAGGAGCGGTCTTCATAAATAGTAATTTCTACCGGGATGATAAGCCCGGCCTGGCCCGCCGTGCGCTCGTTAAATTCCTTGACAAAGGCCATTATGTTGACGCCGTGTTGGCCCAAGGCGGGGCCTACAGGCGGGGCCGGAGTAGCCTTCCCTGCAGGAACTTGTAGCTTAACCACCGCCGCGACCTTCTTGGCCATCTCGCCACCTCCCCTTCCCTTTCTCGACTAATCCAGCTTCTCTATCTGGTCGAACTCCAACTCTACCGGTGTTTCCCGGCCGAACATGGAGACCAGTACCTTTAATTTCCCTTTATCCGGATGGATTTCTTCTACCGTGCCGATGAAATTCTCAAAGGGGCCGCTGATGACCCGTACGTTTTCCCCGAGGGTTACGTCGATGCGCGGCCTGGGCGTATCGGTAACCGCCCGTTCGAGAATTTGCTGGACCTCTTCTTCCTGTAGAGGGATGGGTTTGTTCCCCGCACCCACAAATCCGGTGACGCCCGGGGTGTTCCGCACTACGTACCATGAAGCATCCGTCAAGATCATTTCCACCAGGACGTATCCCGGATATATCCTGCGCTTGGTGATCTTTCGCTTGCCGTCTTTGACCTGGATCTCGTCTTCCATGGGGACTACAATGCGAAATATCTTGTCCCCCATATTCATGGATTCCACGCGTTTTTCCAGATTGGCCTTTACCTTGTTCTCATATCCGGAGTAGGTGTGGATAACGTACCAGGCCTTCTCCATGGGTTATCCCTCTACAGTATCAGTTTAAATATAAAGCTGTACAGGGAATCCATAATCCACAGCAGGACCCCCACAACAAAAACGGCCACCAGCACTACCCCGGTATAAACGGCAAGTTCCCTCCGGGTAGGCCAGTGCACTTTTTTTAATTCCGCCCAAGAGCCCTTAATAAACTTTACGGCCCTTTCACCTAGTTTTGCTCTGTTGCCGGCAGGCTTGGCTACTGACTTGGTCACCATGCCACCCCACATCCCCTACTTGGTTTCCTTATGAACCGTATGCCTGCCGCAGTAACTGCAGTACTTTTTAAGCTCCAGGCGATTGGGATCATTTTTCTTGTTCTTGGTGGTAGTATAATTCCGGCGTTTACATTCGCTGCACTCCAGGGTTATACCTATGCGCACTACCCCCACCTCCTCCAAAGGTGCCGGTCAAAGGATGCTGAACCCATCCAAAGAAGCCGCGTACCCTTCCGGCGGCACGCCCACGCCGGAAATGCCTAACCTAATTTAGCATAAAAGTAATACCCTGTCAACAAAAGCCCGGCCCGCGAAGGGCGCTATCTTAATCCTCGCCGGGCCCGGGCGGGCCCGCGGGGCCGGGGCGGTGGGGCAAGGGCCCGGCGGAACCGCCGGGCCCTTGCCCCACCGCTGGGGGAGTCGCGGCCTCAAAAACCAAAGCCCCGGACGTATATCTCGGGGCATCAGGCTCCGTTGAAAAGGTATCCTCTCTGCGTTTTTTCTTAGAATCCCTCCGCGGCTTTCGTCCTTCAGCCCGCCAGGGCTTCCTTTGCCCGCCGGAAAATCCTCTGCAAGTACGGCAACACCAGGCGGTCCAGGCCATACTGGTAGGCCGCAGGCCCGGCAGCCAGGAGAAGGATGGCTACGGTGTACAGGACGGGATTGGTACTGGCCGTACCGGCCAGCATGAAGTTAAGGTTCATAAAGGCGCCCGTAAGAAGGGCGAAGACGGTTACGGCGCCAAGGATCAAGGCCAGCCCGGTCAAAACCTCACCTATAACCACCAGCTTGGCAAACCACGTATAATGGCCGCCGTCCAGCAGGCCGCGGATGAAGGCCTCATACCACCCGTACTTGATGGCCGGCTGCGTATCGGGGAGGGCTCCCACCGCCCGGGCCCAGTACCCCTTAAGGGCCTCTCCCCCGGCCATCCACCTGGGATCGGACAGCTTATGCCACCCGGCCTGGAACCACTGCCACCCCAACCAGAGCCTGAGGAGGGTCCACAGGGGCGCCAGCCTGCTGTTGCGTAAAAGATTTAACATGAAGACCTCCCTCCCGATAGTACTTGACTTCGCTATCTTTACTATAGACCCCGGGAGGAAGGTCTTGCTATCGGCCGGCGAGCCTATTTTGGCTAGGATGAAGACCCTAGGTTTTGGAGCCTAACCCGGCTTCCGGGCCGTTCCCCTGGGGGGTTGCAGGGCTTTCCCCGGGCCGGCCTCAACGGCCCTCTTCTTCCAGGTTCAGAAGGCCTTTCTTCAAGGCATATTTCACCAGCTCCACCCGGTCGTGGGCCCCCAGCTTTTTCATAATGTTGGCCCGGTGGGCCTGGACGGTCTTTACGCTGATGAAGAGCCGCCGGGCGATCTCCGCGTTGGTCATGCCCCGGGCCACCAGGCGCAAGATCTCCGTTTCCCTGGGGGTGAGTTCGGCCCCCTCTCCCCCCAGCCCGCGCACCCCATCCGCCGCCCCCTTCTGCACGCCCTCCACCACCCGCCGGGCCACGGCGGAATCGAGGTAGGCCTCGCCCCTGGCTACCAGCCGAACGGCCTTCAGGAGCTCTTCTATCCCGGCCCTTTTCAACACATATCCCGAAGCCCCCGCCCTTAAGGCCCGCAGGACGGTATCTTCGTCGTCGTACATGCTCAAGACAACTACCCCCACGCCGGGGAAGGCTTCTTTCAGGGCCCGAGTGGCCTCTATCCCGCTCATGCCGGGAAGGCGCAGATCCATGATTACCAATTGGGGCCCGGTCCGGCCCGCCACCTCCACAGCCTCTTCTCCGGAGGAGGCCTCGCCGACGATGATTATATCCTCTTCCGCCGCCAGCAAAGCCTTGAGTCCTTCCCGCACGACGGCGTGATCCTCTACCAGCATCACCTTAATGCCCATTTTCCCCGTCCCCTCCCGGGGCGTCGTAGGGAAGCCTGACCGTAACCCGAGTCCCTTTTCCCGGGAGGCTTTCAAGGTCCAGCCTTCCTCCGGCCAAATCCGCCCGTTCCCGTAGGTTTTCCAGGCCCATCCCGGGAGAAAGGCTTGCCTCATCCGGCCTAAAACCCACGCCGTTATCCCGTACAGTGAGGCGCAACCCC
Source organism: Peptococcaceae bacterium (assembly GCA_003509545.1). Taxonomy (GTDB): domain Bacteria; phylum Bacillota; class DSM-521; order Neomoorellales; family Neomoorellaceae; genus UBA12545. The sequence goes on along the minus strand of DOLC01000069.1, from coordinate 4,565 downwards.
GTGTTTTCCAGGTGCAGCTCCACTTCCACCGCGGTGGCGGCGGCATGGCGGCGTATGTTGCTTAATATTTCCGACGCCATATAATAGAAGTGCCGCCGTTGGTCGCCGTCGAGATCCTTCTCCTGCCTTCCCTGCCACCGGAAGTTAACCTCCAGCCCGGTACCCGCGGTAAAGTCGGCCAGCAGATCTTCCAGGATGGGGATGGCCTTTCCCGGTAAAGCGGGAGCCGGTTTCAGCTCCTGTAAATACCGGCGCAGCTCCCCGATGAGGCCGTCGGCCCGCTCCCTTAACCGCTGGAGCTGGGAAGCACAGGCCTCGCGATCCCGTTTTAACAGGGACAAGGCATGATCCAATCCCAGGGAAAAACCGTAGACGGACTGGATTACCACGTCATGCAGGTCCCTCCGGATACGCTCCCTTTCCCGCCAGACCAGCTCCCGCCGCCGCAGCTCTTCTAACCGGCGCCTGTTTTCTATTTCGTAAAGGTCGAGGGTGCGGATGATACAGCAAGCGGCGATGACGGCCGCCGCGGTCCGCAGAAACTGAACCGGCAGTCCCCATTGCAGGAGGAGAGAAGTGTTGACTATACTCGCCGGCGCGAAGGGGGCCGGGGGGACCACCAGGCCGCCGGCAAGGGCGTACAGCGCAAAGGCGAAGGAGGCCCCCGTCAGGCACCGGCCCAGAAACGGAAGGTCGACGTCCCTTACCTCATCCCTCTGGAGGAAGAGGGCGACGGAACTCATCAGGGCTCCCGGGAAGGCCAAAGAGTAACGGGCCGCGATTTCCGTGTAGGTAAGCCATGCGGGAATCCCTCCGGGATCGTCCGGGTAGGAAACGATAAAGAAGGCCAGCCATGCCCCGGCCGTAATGATAGGCAGTTTATGCCAACTACGCGACCAACCCCACATGTCGGCCAAAAGGAACAGGCCGAAGGCCATCAGAAAGGAATAGGACAGGCCCATTAAAGCCGCGTGGCCGGCGGTGAGCACGGCGCCCTCCAGGATCTGCCGGCCTCCGGCAGTAGTGCCGGTCGACAGGAAAATATATCCCCATTCGGCCGCCCCATGGGTCAGACCGAACAGGGCCAGCAGAGGTAGGTATTGTCCCAGGCGGAAGGAGCTGGGACGTCGGCCCCGGAGGAAAATGCTAAAGCCCATAAGAAAGAAGGCCAGGCCGTAGATGAAGAATACTATCTCCCAGTTGCGGCTGAAGATTTCCTGCAGGGTACTGCGCACCATGACGGCATCTCCCCCTGCGTACCATGGCCGAGGTCTCCCCGGGCCTACTCCGGCCGGATGGCCTCCAGCCCCCCCATATAGGGCCTCAGGGCAGGGGGGATGACTACCGAGCCGTCTTCCTGCTGGTAGTTCTCCAGGATGGCGGCCACTGTTCGGCCCACGGCCACACCGGAGCCGTTCAAGGTATGGACATAGCGGGGTTTCTCTTTGGGGCCCGGCCGGAAGCGTATGTTGGCCCTCCGCGCCTGGAAGTCCTCGCAGTTGGAGCAGGAGGAAATTTCCCGGTAGGTTCCGGCAGCCGGGAACCACACCTCCAGGTCGTAAGTCTTGGCCGAAGCGAAGCCCAGGTCCCCCGCACATAAGAGCACCACGCGGTAGGGAAGGCCCAGGAGCTGAAGTACCTCCTCCGCGTCTCTGGTCATTTTCTCCAGCTCTTCATAGGATTCTTCGGGTCGGGCGAATTTAACCAGTTCTACTTTGTTGAACTGGTGCTGCCGGATAAGGCCCCGGGTATCCCGGCCCGCCGCTCCCGCCTCGGCCCGGAAGCAGGCGCTGTAGGCCACGTGGTAGATGGGCAACCGGTCACCGTCCAGGATCTCTTCCCGGTAAAGGTTGGTCACCGGCACCTCGGCCGTAGGGATCAAATAATAGTCGGTTCCGCTGACGTGGAACATGTCCCCGGCGAATTTGGGAAGCTGTCCCGTGCCCAGCATGGCGCCGCTGTTGACCAAGAAGGGAGGAAAAACTTCCGTGTACCCGTGCTTTTCGGTATGCAGGTCTAACATAAAGTTGATGAGGGCCCGCTCCAGCTTGGCTCCTGCTCCCCGGTAGAACACGAACCGGGCCCCGGCCACCTTGGCGCCCCGTTCGAAGTCGATAATACCCAGCCTTTCCGCTACCTCCCAATGGGGCCGCGGTTCAAAGGCCAAAGACCTCGCCTCTCCCCAGACCCGCACCACCAGGTTGTCCTCCTCCCCCGAACCGTCGGGCACCGAGGGATGGGGCAGGTTGGGAAGGACCAACATCTCCTGGGCCAGCCGCTCTTCAACGGCCTGTATGGCCTCGTCCAGCTCCTTTATGCGCCGGGAGACTCCCCGCATCTCTTCTATTAGGTCCTCGGCCTCCCGGCCGGCCCTTTTTAGGCGGGCAATCTCTTCTGAGACGGTGTTGCGCCGGTTCCTCAAGGCTTCGGCTTCGGTGAGGAGGCTGCGGCGCCGGGCGTCCAGCTCCAAGAATAGTTCCAGCGGGGCGGCCAGACCGCGGCGCCGCAAACCCTCGGCCACCAACTCAGGATTCTCGCGCAGTAATCTTATATCCAACAAAGTACCCGCATCCCCCTTTTGTTCCTAAGCCGGGCCGCCCAGTGTCGCGGCCGGCCTTTCCCTTCCATGACAGGGCCGGCTGTTGCCCGTCACTATTATGACATGATTGGCCGCGGTTAGCAAATCCTGCCGGCTCGTTGTCAAGGCCCCGGGCAGTCGCCGCCCCTCTTACAGGTAGAGGTAGCGGACGTCCAACACCCCCGGGATCCTGCGCAGGGCCTCGATGACTTCCCGGGGCACCTCGGAGTCGATGCTCATAATCATAACGGCCTCTCCCCCCATCTCCCGGCGCCCCACCTGCATGGCCGCGATATTAATACCGTGATCCCCCAAGGTCAAACCCACGGGTCCGATGATCTTGGGCCGGTCGATATGGGGAACATAGAGGAGGTGACCCTTCAAACCCGTGTCCAGGCTGTACCCGTTGAGGCCCACCAGACGGGCCTCAACGGCCTGGTTCACCGTACCCGCCGCCAGGTATTCTTCCCGCCGCCCCCTGAGCCGGGCCCGGACCAGGTTGGTATAGTAGCCCATGTCCCGGCTCTTGTTCTCCCTCACCCGGATACCCCGCTTTTTGGCTACTACGGGTGCGTTTACGTAGTTTACGGCGTCTCCGAGGAGGGGTCGGAGAAGCCCTTTGAGGAAGGAATTGGTCAGCGGCGAGAGGTCGTACTGGGCCAGGTCCCCGTCCACGGTGAGCTCGGCTTCCAGGATGGGCCCTTCCATGAGCTGGCCCAGGAGACCCCCGAGCCTTTCGGCCAGGTCCAGGTAGGGCCGCAGGGCCTCGGCCTGGGGTCCCCGCAACACGGGAATGTTTACGGCATTATGGACGGGTTCCCCCCGCAGGCAGCGGACTACATCCCGGGCCACTTCCACGGCCACCGCCCTCTGGGCTTCGGCGGTGGAGGCGCCGAGGTGGGGAGTAACGACGACGTTGTCCAGCTCGAACAGAGGGCTCGATGTGGCGGGCTCCTGTTCGAAAACATCCAGGGCCGCCCCTGCCAGGTGACCGCGGCTCAGGGCCTCGTAGAGGGCCTCTTCGTCCACTATGCCTCCCCGGGCCACGTTCAGAAGGCGCGCCCCGGGTTTCATGAGGCCCAGCTCCCGTCGGCCCAGGAGATGGTAAGTATCCTTGGTCAGGGGCAGGTGGACGGTAAGGAAATCGGCCTCCCGGAGGACCTGTTCCAGGGGGGCCAGGGACACCTCCAGGCGTTCCGCCTGTTCCGGCGGTACAAAGGGGTCATAGGCGAGGAGGCGCATTTCAAAGGCCCGGGCCCGGCGGGCCACCTCGCTGCCGATTTTGCCCAGGCCGAGGATGCCCAGGGTCTTATGCCTGAGCTCCACTCCTAAGAATTTCTTTTTCTCCCATACCCCTTCCTTGAGAAGCTTATCCGCCTGGGGGATGTTTCGCGCCATGGCCAGCATCAGGGCCAGGGTATGCTCCGCTGCCGCCACCGTGTTGCCCTCGGGCGCATTGACCACCAGGATACCCCTTTCGGTGGCCGCGGCCACATCGATATTATCCGTTCCCACCCCCGCCCGCCCGATAATGCGGAGTTCCCGGGCAGCCGCCAGCGCAGCCGCGGTAACCCGGGTGGCGCTCCGAACGATCAAAGCCTCATAAAGGGGGAGAGATTGCTTGAGATCTTCTTCGTCCATCTTCCCCCGGGCCTCTACTTCCAATCCCGCCTCTTCCAGGATCTTTAGTCCTTCAGGATCGATGTGGTCCAGAGCGAGAACCCGCATAGGAAACCTCCTCCTCCGGAAATAGCCTTTTCATTCATGGTTTTCTACCCCGAAAATAACTTCTATCCGGGCCGGCACTGTTTTCGCTCGCTAAGTGGTCCTCGCGGAGCAGCCTAAGGCTTAAGCCTCGGGCTCGGGCGGGGTTCCCGGCCTATTCAGCATCCTCGCTTCAGAGGCCGGCCTCGGACTTCCTGTCCTCGGCCCCGCCCTCCCTCCTCGGCTTCGCCAAGGCTGAGATCGGAAGAGCGTCGTGTAGGGA
>DOLC01000071.1 GCA_003509545.1 Peptococcaceae bacterium | reverse complement strand
TTACTCTCTTTCCCTCCGCGACGCTCTTCCGATCTGATAAGTAAGTTTTCCCCCCCTGGCGTATCTCCAATTTTGTTCCGAGGCCTGTTTGGCTTCTGCTCGTTCCAGAAGCCCTCGCGGGCCAAACTAGCGCTTGGCTCAAGGCTCCGGCAGGCTTCCCGGCAAATTCGACCTCCTGTCTCAGTTGCCGGCCTCGGCCATCCATGGCCTCGGGCCTGCCTCCGCCTTTCGCCTTGCTAAGTTTGGCTACCGCTCGGGTTTAGTCGCTCGCTTCCAAGCCCAAGCAGGCCTGCCCTGCAAAAAGTGGGGATAACTCAGGGCGCGACCTGAGTTATCCCCGCCTATGAAAAACCGCAACCCTGATTTTAGGCTGCAGGAGAGGGTATTTCTGTCATTGTTCGCTCTTCTCCTACGAGAGACATAATTTTCTGTGGCAAATCGTTGTCAACTTTGTAGGCGTATTTTCTTTTGCCGCAAGTCCTCCTTGAGGTAGCAATACTTCGTGTTGTTCGTCAGCAGGGACCAGATGATAGCAACTGAGACCGCCGCATGTGACGCCTATGATCCGGTGGAGATTAAAAAGCCCTGGGTGGAGACATAATCATTGCCCAGGGCTTCTGCTTACATACTGAAGAAGCCGTGATTTCTTCTGCCTCATGAGAGGTCATAACCCAGGGAAAAAGACGCCTGGAGGGGGAAGACGGCGGACCTATAGGATTCGTCCCGCCTTTTTGCCGGTTATCTGCCCTTCCCAGACGGTTACTTCTCCGTTGACGATTACCCCTTTAATGCCGCGGGGTGGCAGGTCCGGATGCGCAAAGGTGGCTGCATCGGCGATGTGGGAGGGATCAAAGAGCACCAGATCGGCAAAGTAACCTTCTCTTATGCATCCCCGGCCGGCCAGGTTTAACCGCTGGGCCGGAAGGTAAGTCATCTTGGCTACGGCTTGCTCCCAGGTCAAGAGCTTTTGTTCCCGTACGTAGCGCCCCAGCACCCGGGGGAAGGTGCCGTATAATCTCGGGTGGGCCAGGCTTCCGGAATAAATTCCATCGCTTCCGATCATGGTGACCGGATGCGCCAATATGGCCTCCAGGGTGTCTTCGCTGGCATGATAAGTTTCCATAGCTAAATGGCCGCCTTCCGTAGCCAGCAGGTCCAGGAGGGCCTCCTCGGGACTGATTCCGCGCCTCTCCGCTATCTGGGCGATGCTGTGGCCGGCAAACTGGCGGTTAAAGGGCTGGGATACGGCATTAATCACCAACCGGTCGAAGCCCAGGGAGCTGACCATATTGTCCCAGCCGGGCATCCCCTCCCGCCAGGCCTGTTTTATGGCGGCCCGCAAATGCTCGTTTTGCAGCCTTTGAGGCAGGGACGTCAGCCCTTCCTCCAGGACCCAGGGGGGGAGGAGGGAAGCTGCCGTGGTGGAACCGGCGGTATAAGGGTAGGTATCCCAGGTTACATCCTGGCCCTGCTCCCGGGCCCGGTCAAACATCTCCAGGGCTTGGGCTATTTTAGGCCAGTTGCGGGGGCCGCAGGCCTTGAGGTGGGAAATATGAACGGGAACTTGTGCTTCCTGCCCTATGGTTAGGGCTTCTGCCAGGGCCTCCAATACCCCTTCCGACTCGTTCCGAATATGGGAAACGTAGATACCTCCGTAACGGCGAACGACCTTGGCCAGGTAGATAAGTTCCTGGGTAAGGGCATAACAGCCCGGCGGATACAATAAGCCGGAGGATAGCCCCTTGCAACCCTGCTCCATGGCTTGGGCCACCTTTTGGGCCATAGCCTCCAACTCCCGAGGAGTAGCCGCACGGTTGGCCATTCCCATGACCGCGAGGCGGACGGTGCTGTGGCCTACGTAGGAGGCCACGTTTACCGCGATTCCCCGTTTCTTGAGCAGTTCAAAATAGCTGGCTGTATTTTCCAGGCAAAGGCCTTCGGGCCAGGGGCCCAGTATAGGCGCCACATAGGCAGCTAGCTGGGGCAGGCTGTCCTCAGTTACGGGGACCAGGGAAAAGCCGCAGTTCCCTATCACCTCGGTAGTTACCCCCTGTAAGACTTTGGGTTGGGCCAAGCCATTTTCTAATAAAGCTGCATCGGCATGGCTGTGAAAATCGATGAAACCGGGGCCGACGGCCAGACCCTGGGCCTCTATAACCGGGGCACATACCGCATTATCGACCCGGCCTATAAAGGCGATCCTGTCCCCCTCAACTAGCACATCGGCCCCAAAAGCAGGACGGCCGGTGCCATCCATCACCATGCCGTCCTTGATTACTATGGCTTCCACCTTTCATTCCGCCTCTTTTCTAGCTGATAATTCTTGCCTTCCCATTGGCCGCAGGTTTGGCCTACTATTTACCTGCGCTGTTATCCGGGGCCAATATATATCGTAATCCTTAATCCTGCGGCCTGACAAGAAAAGATTTGTAAAAGAAACCATTGACCGCGGCGCGTGGCCGCGTTGGGACGGCAGTCACTGGGGCTGTACGTGCCTTGCCTCGCCTCGCGTGAGGTCGGTCGTCGGCCTACTGGGGGTGAGGGCCGATCCCCGGGGACGAAAATTAAGGAAGATATGGTGTTCCCTTTTGAGAGGAGCGATAGGAGGCAAGGAGATCAGACCGAGGGGGGCCCTGCCAGACGGGGATTATTTTACCGGTGGTGCTTCCGAAGGAAGCATGAAAATATCGGGGATGCCGGCGAGGCCATCAGTAGCCGGCGCCAACGCCCCGCCTTGGGGAATGCTTCTGATGCATATCGACGGTGGATGGAGGGGTGCCGATACGATATTATGGACGAAGGGCATCGGACCGGCGGGCCTTGGGCAAATGGGCTCCTCTTTGGGGAGAGATAATCGTATAATAAAGGATATACGACAAGTTGGAGAACGACCGGGATAAGAAGGGAGAGCTCTTGGAAGGTTTTAAGCTGCTGCTGGTATTTGTTTTAATTATGGTCTTGCTGGTATGGCGGGCTCCCTTGGGGCCGGTGATGCTAGGAGGAGCCGTTTTCCTGGCCGCTCTTTACGGCGTCGGCCCGGCGGCTTTTTTAGGGATGGTCTGGCGGGCCACGGAAAGCCCGGCCACCTGGGAATTAATATCCGTTCTGGCGTTAATCATGTTGTTAGAGCATTTCCTGGGCCAGGAGGGGTACCTCCAGAGGATGCTCAGAGGGTTGGAGGGGATGTTCCGGGACCGACGGGCAATCATGGCCCTTATACCGGCCTTTATAGGGCTGATGCCATCGGCCGGCGGCGCCCTTTTTTCGGCGCCCCTCGTCGGCCAGGTAGCTTCCGGCAACGGGATAAGCGCCGAGCAGAAAAGCTTTGTAAATTATTACTACCGCCATATCTGGGAGTATTTCTTGCCCCTCTACCCGGGAGTACTCCTGACTTCCGAGCTGAGCGGAGTCCCCCTGCCTCAATTGATAGCTGGCCTGGCGCCCTACGGCCTTTTGGTCATCCTCCTGGGGTTACCCCCTCTGCTGCGGTTGGCCCCTTTAAGGGAAGGGGAAGTCCCTTCTAACCGGCGGGAGGTGATACGGGAACTTTTCCTCAGCACCCTGCCCATTTTAATGGTACTAGGACTGGTACTGGGAGCCCACGTAGGGGTAGCTGCCGCCGTGGGAGTAGTCCTGGTCTGCCTGCTGGTGTATCACCGGTACACTCCGGCGCAGGTGTACCTTCTCTTGCGGGAAGCCATCTCCGTCAAGACCCTGGTATTAGTGTGGGGGATCATGGTTTTTAAACAAGTGCTGGTGGACACCCGGGCGGTGGAGGGTTTGAGTCCTTTATTGGCGGCCCTGCCGGTTCCCCATTTTCTGGTCTTCGGTCTGCTGGGCTTCCTGGTGGGCATGCTAACGGGGCTCATGGTAGCCTTCGTAGGTATTGTCTTCCCCCTGGTAGCTGCCGCCCTGGGAGACCACCTGGGCCTCCCCTTGGTAGTATTTATTTTCATTTCCGGGTTTACAGGTACCATGTTAACTCCCCTCCACCTTTGTCTGGCGTTGACGGTGGACTTCTTTAAAGCCGATTTACTTAAAGTGCTCCGGATGCTGGCCGGGCCGGAAACAGCTCTCATGGCCGTGGCCGTGGTGGCTTATTTTCTGGGGTAAAGGTAGCGGCGGGCGGCTCCCCCGCCCGCTTAGACTCACTTTGAAGACGGGGAGGGAGCGACATTGGCGGAATACTTTATCGACAGCCTAGGGGAGATGTGCCCGGTTCCCAACATCAAAGTGCGGGAGAAGTTAAAGGAGCTTGAGATGGGAGACGAGATCATCCTGGAAACGGACCACAGTTGCGCCACTACTACCATCATGAACGAAATGCGGCGTAAAGGGTACAAGACCAAGTTAGAAGAAGTAGATACGGGCATCTGGAGGGTCATCATCCGGCGGGTAAGGTAACTAGCAGAAGCCCCGGTTGGGCGAGCGGAGAAAATTAACGAAGGCCTTGGCCAGCTTGCTCTGCACCCGTTCTTTGTAGTAGGCCAGGTAAATCTTCTGGGTAAAGTTTATTCCCTCCAGCCGGAGGGCCAGCAATGTTTTGGTGTAGAGTTCCTTCCGCAGGGCTAGGCGCGACATGATAGAGATGCCTACCCCCGCCTCCACGGCGGCTTTAATGGAATCCACATTGGCTAGCTCTACTATAATGTTGAGCTGAGAAGGGTCGACCTTGACCGACCGGAGGGTTTCTTCAATATCTTGCCGGGTGCCCGAATCCGCTTCCCTCATAATGAGGGGTTGTACCTTAAATTCCTCCATGGTGAGGGTACTCCGCCCCCGCCAGGGGTCCTTGTTAGGGGCGATGATAACCAGTTCATCGGTAGCCAGCTCCCATTTCACAAAGGGGCCCTTTAAGTCCTTTCCCTCGATTAGGGCTATATCGACATAGCCCTCCTTTAAGTCGTGCATAATCTGCTTGCGGTTGCCTACTTTAAGTTTAAGCCGCGCCTCGGGGAATTTTTCCTTAAAGAGCCCGATGCTGCAGGGAACGGCGTAGCTGCCGATAATGGAGGTGGCGCCGATGGTGAGGTTACCGCTCACCGAAGCCCGGAGGTTTTCTATGTTGCCCTCTAATTGGTCGTAGAGAGTCACAATTCTGCAGGCGTAATCATAAAGCAATTCCCCGGCTTCGGTGAGGGTGACGCCCCTATTATTGCGCTCGATTAGCTGGACGGCGAAGTGATTTTCCAGGTGCTTAACCTGTTGGGTCACGGCCGGTTGGGTTAGAAAAAGACGCTGGGCCGTTTCCGATAGGTTCCCCGTTTCGGCGACGACCACAAAAGTCCGCAGGTAGCTGAGGTTCATCTTCTCCCACTCCGGCTATAAGCTACTCTTATAGTAGCATAAGGAAAGCTAAATTTACAAGGGTGGGAGCGAATGTTATAGTGGTGATAGTGAAGGCCTTCACAAAGCTAACGTAGGGCGGAGGTGTAAAAATGGCACAAAGTGAAGTTTCCCTGCGAAGCCGAGTTGGCTCGCGGGTCCGGACCAGAAAAAACCAGCTGGGTTATGGGTTGGCCGTCCTGGCCTTGGTGGTGATACTGGGGATCTACCTGGGGAGCCTTAAGATTAGCCTGGCTGCCAAGTGGGTCATCGGTATCGCCTTCGGCATAATCCTCCAGCGTTCCCGCTTCTGCTTTACCGCTTCCATGCGTGACCCGGTGCTCACCGGGAGCACTTCCCTGGCCCGGGCCGTGCTTATAGCCATTGCCGTGGCCACCGTAGGTTTTGCCGGGTTCCAATTCTCTGCCTATATGAATGGTAAACCCATCCCGGGCTTAATCAGCCCTGTGGGCCTGCACACGGTAGTAGGAGCCATTCTATTCGGCATCGGCATGGTCATCGCGGGCGGATGTGCCTCGGGTACCCTGATGAGGGTAGGCGAGGGTTTCGTAATGCTCATGGTGACCCTGGTATTCTTTGTCGTGGGTTCCGTGCTGGGGGCCATACATTTGGGCTGGTGGCAGGGCTTTTCCGTCAAGTCTTCGCCCGCCGTATTTTTGCCCAATGTTTTAGGATGGCCTTTGGCCTTCTTTGGCCAGTTCGCCCTGTTGGGTGCCTTGTATTGGCTGGCCACTTGGTGGGAATACCGCAAAGTGGAATAAGAGAAAATACTTTAAAGTTTTGGGAGGTAGATTGATATGGCCGAATATGTTTTGGATGCCCTGGGAGAAGCCTGTCCCGTCCCCTTAATCCGCACGGAGAAAAAGATGAAGGAACTCAAGGTGGGGGACATCCTCATCGTCCAGGTGGATCATAGCTGTGCCATGAAAAATGTGCCCGAATGGGCCCGGAAACAGGGCTACAATGTAGAACTGGAAGAAGTGGAAGAAGGGCGCTGGGATATTATAATCGAGAAGACCAAGTAAAGTTGGCGGGTAATTCCTAAACTCACCCTTGGGAAAGGAGGCAGAACAATGAGCAGGTACCGGGAAGAGGTGCAAAAGTTAAAAAACGCTCTTTTGAAGGAGGCCTTACCCTACTGGCTGGGTGGAATTTTGCTGGGCATTTTGAATATCACCCATTTTGTCACCTTCGGGGTGCCGCTGGGGATTACTACTGCTTTTACCAACTGGGGCGCCTGGATTGCCAAGGCTTTAGGCTTTCACCCGGAAAATTGGGCTTTTTACCAGTCTCCGGCCAATGCCAAGATGCTGGCCGACGGTTTCCTCAACGACGGCGGTTCTATTATGAACATAGGTATTATCCTGGGAGCCCTTTTAGCTACTTTGCTAGCCTCCCAGTTCAGGATTAAAAAGATTAAAAACTACAAACAGGTAATTGGGGCAGTCGGCGGCGGAATCTTAATGGGCTACGGCGCCCGGATTGCCTACGGCTGAAACATTGGGGCACTGTTTAGCGGCACGGCTTCGATGTCGCTTCACGGCTGGGTGTTTATGGTGTTCCTTTTTGTAGGTGCCTTCTTCGGTTCCCGGATCCTCACCAGATACCTTATTTAGCAACCGTCAGGCAGCCGGAAGGGTCCCACTGCCTGGGCGATATTTTTTGAGGAGAGGGGAGGCAAGGGTTCGTGGGAGAAAAAAGGATCGAAGAATATGATGTAGTTATTATCGGCGGGGGCGCAGCCGGGATGACGGCGGCCATTTATACCGGTCGGGCCCGCCTCAAGACTATGTTACTGGAGAAAACGTTGCTGGGGGGCTTGGCTACTTATACCAACGAGATTGAAAATTACCCCGGCTTTCCCGAGGGCACTACCGGCCAGGGCCTCATGCAGCTTTTCGAGCAGCAGGCCAAGAAATTTAACGTCAAGATAAAGCTGGCTGAAGTAAAAGAAGTGGACCTGGAAGGGGAGACTAAGGTAGTAAAGACCTTCCGCACTGACTACCATGCTAAAGCGGTCATCATAGCTACCGGTGGTAAACCCCGCTTGACAGGCGCCAAGGGGGAAGAAAAATTCCTCTTTGGCAAGGGCATCTCCTTCTGCGCCACCTGCGACGCGGCCTATTACACGGGCAAAGAAGTCATGGTGGTGGGGAGCGGGGATGCGGCCATCGAAGAGGCCATCTTCCTGACCAAGTTTGCCAGCAAAGTATATATTTCGGTCATCCATGATGTGGGCATCATGGACGCCAACAAGGTGGCCCAGGAACAGGCCCTCAAAAATGAGAAAATCCATTTTATATGGAATACCATGGTGGATGAATTTGTAGGAGAAGAGACCCTGGAGACGGTCATCCTTAAGAACATCAAGACCGGCGAAAGGCTCCCGGTCAGGGTGGACGGCTGTTTCCTCTTTATCGGCTATGAGCCGGATACCGCAATCTTCCGCGGCATCTTGGACATGAACGAGCGCGGTTACATCCTTACCGATGAAATGATGCAGACCAACATTCCCGGGGTGTTTGCGGCGGGAGACGTGCGGGCCAAAATCTTGCGCCAGGTGGCCACGGCCGTGGGGGATGGAGCAGTGGCCGGCTTTATGGCCGAACGCTATATCGCGGAAACCGACTATTTTAACAGCGAATTCCGGGATGTTCGAGGGCCGCAGTTGGTTTTTTGTTACGATCCCACCGACGCCTGCTGCCGGAGTTGGATGCCGATTATAGAAGATCTCGTTAAGAGACATCCCCAGATCAAACTCAGCAAAATCGATGTATACAAATCCAAGAGTCTGGCCGAAAGGTTGGGGGCCAAGGGAGAGCCTTGCGTGGTCCTCATGCAGGACGGCGCTATCGCCCAAGTTTTATCCCTGGAGGGATTATCCCCGGGAATCGTTGAGGAGCGGATTAAGACTTTATCCGCCTAGTAATTCATCCTAGGGGCCTGGCCGAGCAGCCAGGCTTTTTTCTACTTGGCTATCTTTACCATCGTATAAGCCTTGCTGGATTGGTTGATTGGGCAGAAAAGGTTGGTTTTAACCATTATCTTGTTGCTCCGGATTTTTCCTCCAGGAAGCGCTCCAGCCGGTCCAGGCCTTCCTTTATATTTTCCAGCGAATTGGCATAGGAAATACGCAAATATCCTTCACAATTGCGGCCAAAGTCGATGCTAGGGGTCAGGGCTACCCCCGTCTTTTCTAATATTTCCAGGGCAAAGGAGTAAGAGTCCCTTGTGTATTTTTTTACGTTGGCCAGGGCATAAAAAGCTCCGGTGGGTTCTACCTGGGTGGCGATCCCCATGGCCTTAAGCCTCCCCAGGAGGTAACGACGGCGTGCATCGTAAATCCGGACCATTTCGGCTACGTATTCGTCACATTCCCGCAGGGCGGCAACAGCCGCGGCCTGCACAAAGGAACCCGCACAGATGAAAAGGTTCTGCTGCAGTTTCTGCAGGGCACGGACGAAGGGAGGCGGGGCGATGACATACCCCAGGCGCCAGCCGGTCATGGCGTAGAGTTTGGAGAAGCCGTTGATGACAAAGGCGCGGTCGGAGAACTCCAGGATGGTATGCTCCCGGCCTTAGTACACCAGCCCGTGGTATATCTCATCCGAAATAATGTAAGGGCCCAGCTCTGAAAGGGCCTTTAAATCGGTCGCGCTAAAGACGGTACCCGTAGGGTTGGCGGGAGAATTGACCATAATGGCTTTGGTTCAGGGCTTAGATAGTGGCGGATATCTTCGGTCCGGTACTTAAAGCCGTCCTCTTCCCTCACGGGAACAAAAACCGGCCTTCCTTCGGTGTAACGGATAAAATTAGGTAGCAGGAGTAATGGGGATCGGAGAGAATGACTTCGTCGTCCCTTTCCAGAAGCACGCTCAAGGTTAATAACAAAGCCGGTGAGGTGCCGGAAGTGACCACTATCTGCTCTGGCGATACACTTGCCCCGTATTTCCTGTGGTAGTGACGGGCTATTTCTTCCCTGAGTTCCGGCTTCCCCAGGCTGTGGGTGTAATGGGTATCGTCCTCTTTTAAAGCGCGCCAGGCCGCTTCTTTAATGGGTTCCGGGGTAGGGAAATCGGGTTCGCCGATTTCCAGGTGAATAATATCTGCTCCCCGCGCCTCCATCCCTTTGGCTTTTTCCAGGATGTCCATGACGATGAAAGGAGGCATTTCCTGGGCTTTGCGGGCAATTCCCCTATCTTGCCTGCTCAAACTATCTCACCTTCTTGGAATTATGGGCATTGTTTTTTTCGCTCCCTAAAAGGGCAAATCCTGCTAAGTTGATGAAACAGGGGAGGAAATTTGCCGAAGATGGAAACCCAAGAAAGATGGCCAAAAGCTTACCATGGTATACACAGGTACCCAAAAGAAAGGTTAAAATACGGGATCATGAGCCAGCTTTTTGGCCATGTAAAAGGGACCTTCACCGGAGCCGGGCCAGAAAAGCTGGGTCTGGTGGATGCGGCCATAAGAGTATCCTCCAAAGTGCCCTTTGGTCGAAAGGGTTTCGCTTTTGAAAAGAATTCTGGCGGAAGAAGCGCGCAGAATTGCTTGGCCCGTAGGATAATTGTAGCAATGCGTGCTTGTTCTGTTATAATTGTGAGCATTTGGAAAATACTAGAGGAAGGTATTTACTCTGCGGATATATTCTGCTCTATAGTCAATATTATGTTTCTACTGGGAAGTGCTTTGAGGTGAACACAGGGAAAGTTATCCTAGCTCCTCATGGGAAATACCCATCAATTCCTTTTATGTCAGACTTGTTCCCTGCCGTCACCATGATCATCGTCCGAGATCTGGAGCGCTGCAATAAAGGCAGCGATGTTCTTGGCTGGGACGCCGGTCCGTTCGGACAGGAGCTTTACCAGCGGGTCGGAGACGAGAGAACAGTAACAGGGTAGAGGTAACGGAGTGGTGACTTCGGTGAGGCCTACTAGTTCGTCCAGGGAAACACCGAAGAGCTGGCTGAGCTTTACCAGCGTTTCGAGGCTGGGCTGTTTCGCCCCGCGTTCCCAGTTGGCTACAGTGGAACGTTCTACGCCGACCATCCTGGCCACATCGTCCTGCCGGAGGCCCATCCTTTGGCGCAATTGTTTTAAACTATCTCCGAATTGAATCATGATAGCCACCTCCAATGGGGTTTAATGTTTCTAATAGAAACCTTACTTTTCCTCAACCCCATTGACAAGTTTCCAATAGAACACATATAATGTTTCCAGATGGCACACCAGGTAACTATAGTAAGCCCATAAAGGAGGCAGCCAATGCGCAATAGCCTGCGCACGGCCCGCCTCGGGGCAGGTCTGACCCAACTCGAAGTGGCCCGGCGGGTTGGTCTCACGCGCGCTTCCTACACAAACATTGAGAGGGGGCATAAAAATCCGTCGGTAGCCACCGCTCTGCGCATCGCCCAGGTTCTAAACAGGCCTGTGGAGGAGCTCTTCGCCGATGAGCTCGCCCGCGAGCCAAGCCGCAAAGGGTGGGGGGAGGGCGACGCCGGAGAAGCTTTAGGCGGGCATCAAGGTTTACGTTGCCGCCGGGGATAAATATTGCCATTTCTGACGCAAATTATGCTTCTCTAAAATGGCTTGCCCTGAGCGCACCGGCGTGCCGCCGGACGGGCCGTGTGCCAGGCCGTGCACCAGAACCCCGGGGGAGGTGGTAGCAGGGGAAGAGAGGTGAAGGTACACACCTAACGCCGAGAAAATTTTTCAACAAGGAGGGCAATGGATAACGTGAGTGTGATCGGTCTAGGTAAGTATCCTAAGAGTGCGCGCAAGGCTATTTCCGTCATTGCGCTCCTCGCCTTGCTCCTGACGCTTTTGCCAGCCGTGCCGGCGATGGCGGCCCCGGTTGCCAGCGTAAGCGCCACGGCGACCGATAATAAAGCTGGCGCTACTGCCACGTACGACCTCAGCTTTACCGCGCCCAGTGGGCTCGGGGGCGGGGACGAGATCACCGTCACCTTCGCCACGGGCTACACCATTTCGCAAACCACTGTTGTAAAGATAGTTTACGAGCAAAAGGACTATACTCCGGCCTACGTTAATGTTCTCGGTACGCCAGGAACAACCGTTAAAATCGGGGTACCTGCAGAACTAACAGTGGGCGAGAACGGTGCAGTTGAAGTTTCAATTTCCGGCGTGACGAACCCCACGGAAGCCAAGAGTTACCCCATCGCCGTCCGCACCACCAACGACACGGCCGGCACCACGTCCTTCACCATAGTGGCGAATGTAGCGGATAAGATCGCTCTGGATGCGCCCGAGACAGCCGTGGCCAACCAGGTCGTACCCCTGACGGTGACCATCCAGGACGAGTACGGCAACCCCACCACGATGGACAGCGACTTGACGGTAATGTTCACTCTTACAGAGCAGACCGTCAATAACAGCGCCACTCTCTACTCCGACTCTGCGGCGACCCAGGCTTTAACGGATAATAAGCTCGTTATCGCCAAAGGCAATACCAACGGCACCGCTTACCTGAAGGACACGGAGGCCGAATCTGTAACCATCACGGTAGATAATGACAAGACTCTGACAGATCCGAGTGATGTCTCGATAACCTTTGGAGCGTCCGGCGACTTGGCCAAAATCGCTTTCACTGTGGCTCCTACCCAGATAACCGCGGGTGAAGCAGGAACCTTCACTTTGCAGCTGCAGGACGCCTACGGCAACGTTGTTAATGCTAAAACTGATATTGATGTCACGCTTGAGGCCTCCGGGGCAAACGCCGAGACGGTAACGTGGGGCGGTAGTGCCACTCAGGATTCGGCAGACAAGCTCAAGGCCAGCGGCACGATCAGCTCCGGATCAAGCGAGTTCACTTTCACCTTCAGTGACCAAAAGATCTCCGACGAGGTGACTATTACTGCCACCATTGCCGGACCTGCGCTCACAGCCTCGACGGTGTTCAAGATCATGCCCGATACCAATGACCACTTTGTGGTGAACGTGGCCGACGTCTATCCGGCGACGAAAGACATCATCGAGATTAACTCCGGCCAGCGCGCGGAGGTAACCATCCAGGTGCAGGACAAGTTCGGCAACCCGGTGCCGCAGGAGACCAACCTTGAGGTAAGCCTTTCCAGTGATTCTGGCACCGGCAACGACGCCTTCTACGTTGCCGCTACGGGCGGCGAGCCCATCGAGTCGGTGGTCATCCCTGCCGGCGAGTCCAGCATAACCGTCTACTACTATGACAAGCTGCGGCCCGAGGACGGCGTGCAGAAGAGCATTACAATTAGCGCCAGCGCCGGCACCGTCACTGGAAGCGCAACCGTCACGCTCATGGGCCCGCGCCCGGAGAAGTTTGAGATCACCGGCGATGACTCCGTCGAGGTCAACCTGCGCCTGCCCCTGACCGTTAAGTTACTGGACCAGTACGGCCAGCCCTACGCCGTTGCCCAGGACACGCCCGTGAGCCTGGCGGACGGCAAAGGCGGTGAGTTCTACACCAGCCTCGTCGGTGGAACTGCAGTTGAGAGCGTGACCATTGCTGCGGGCGAGAGCGAAGTCCCCGTCTACTACCGGCCCACGCGCGTTGGGGCGAACACGGTTACGGCCACTGCTGATGTCGCAGTAGGAGCGACCAGCTTCAACGTCGAAGGCACCAAGTCCGTCACCGTGCGCCCGGCCGGCCAGGTGGCAAACGCGCTCGCGATTAGCGCCGAGCCAATTACCGCCGGCACAAGGGGTCCCGTGACGGTTAAGGTGACCGACCAGTACGGCAACCCGGTCGCCCAAAGCGCCGACCTCGAAGTGACCCTGGTGGCCGCGTCGCCCACCGGCAAGTTCTACGACCAGGCCCAGGGCGGGAACGAGATAACCGCCGTCACCATCCCGCAGGGCGAGAGCGAGGCCACGGTTTACTACTACGACACTAAGGCTGGCGAGCAGAAGATAACGTTCAGCGCCCCTGGTCTCGATCCTGCTGAGGGCACCATCACGGTTGTTTCTGCTGCGCCAGCGGAGATCGCCGTTGAAGCAGGCGAGCTGGTGGTGGACCAGAGGGCTGAGATCAACTTCACCATCGTGGACGAGTTCGGAAACCCCGTAGAGCTAGATTCGGCGCTTACCCTGGTGCTGAGCTCCTCTTCGGCCACCGGCCGGTTCGAGGACCAGGATGGCCGCCGGATCACGCAGGTCACTGTTGCGGCCGGTCAAAGCTCTGCCACCGCCTATTATAAGGACAGCACGGCCGGTGAAGTGACCATCACGGCCAGGACCACCGGTCTGGAAGGTTCCGCGAATCTGACAGTGCAGGCGGTACCGGCTCCAGATACCACCCCACCGGGCGAAGTAACTAACCTTACTGTATCTCCGCAGCCCGGTGCCGGAGTATTCGGTCTCAGCTTCACCGCCCCGATTGATCCGGATCTAGCCGGGGTGGCAGTTTACGCGGCTGTCTATGGCAGCAACAATTGGAAGCAGGTAGAATTCGAGAACGAGGTGGTATATACTTGCGAGCCCGGTGGAACCGCGAGAATCACGGTTCAGGTTCCCAGTAACCTCGTTCTCGGCAAGGACCGCATCCAGTTCAAGGTGGTGGCCGTTGACATCTCGGGCAACGAGTCCGAGGGAGTGGTTGCTGACAACGACGGCCAGGGTTACCTTATAGTGGGCTGCTATGAGCTTACGCCCGGCCCTGACGGTTGGCGGACCTTCTCCGTACCGGTCCAGCTCGCCGGTGGCCAGAAGCTGCTGGGCGACGTCATTAGCCTTGACGCCGTGGAGATCGCATGGAAGTTCGACGCTGCATCCCAGCGGTGGGTGCAGGTCACCGAGGAGAACAACACCATCCAGCCCCTTGAGGCCGTCTACGTCAAGTTGAGCGGGCCCGCCTTGGCGGTGATTACGCCGACCTCTGCCGCCACCAGCCCGCCGATGAAAGAGCTCGCCGCTGGATGGAACCTCGTAGGCTTCACACGGGCGGATGAGGTAAGCGATGCCCTTTACCCGGTGCGCGGTAAGTGGAGCGCGGTGGTGAGCCCGGCGGTCAACCCGGCGGCCTGGGCCGTTACGCCTGCTAGCACTTTAGCCCCGAATGTCTTCTTGCCGCACCAGGGCTACTGGGTGTATATGGACGCGCCCGGCACCCTCGCCGGCTTCAGCAGCACGCCGGTGACAGTCGGCACCTACCCGGGTTGCGGTGACTAATTGACGAGTAGACGAGGCTCAATTTCCGGCTCCGTGCGGGGGCCGCGCCGGAGGGCGCGGCCCTTCGCGCAAGGGGCCGGCATAAAAGAACTAAGGAGGGAGGTCCTCTTGAAAAAAGCCTTGCGTTTAAAGTGCACCGGGCTTGTTGTGGCGTTTTTCCTTGCGCTTTTTCTGCCTACCCTGGCCTTCGCGCAGGTGCCGGACGTGCCGGCGGCCTACTGGGGCATGGTGACCATCGGCGGCCAGCCCGCGCCGAAGGGTACGGAGGTGGTGGCCAAAATAGACGGGGTAGAGCGCGGCCGGATCACGGTAGAGGAGGCCGGCAAGTACGGCAGTCCGGGGCCTCTGGGCGAAAAGCTGGCCGTTCGCGGGACGGCCGCCGATGAAGGGAAAACGGTGGTCTTTGAGGTCGGCGGCGTTCAGGCCAACGAAACGGTCGTCTTTTACCCCAGAGACTTCCGCGAGGTCAACCTCACTGTAAGCGGGACACCGCAGCCGCCTCAGGACACCACCCCGCCAGTGGTGGTTTCCACCGACCCGGCCGATGATGCCACAAACGTTCCGGTGAACAAGACCCTCACCGTCACCTTCAGCGAGGACGTGCAGGAGGGGCCGGCTTACGATGCCATCTCGCTTAAGGACGCTAATAATGCTGCCATTGCCGTGACGAAGAGCATCGCCGACAAGGTCCTGACCATCAGGCCGAACGCCAACCTCGCCTACAACACCAAATACACTGTGACCATTCCTGCCGGCGCGGTGAAGGACCTGGCGGGCAACGCCCTGGCTGAGGTTTATAGCTTCAGCTTCACCACGCAGGCAGCGCCGGCACCGGCTCCAGGACCAGCTCCAGCGCCAGCACCAACCCCGGCACCCGCTCCAGCTCCAGCGCCGGCACCGGGTCCAGGCCCAGCACCTGCTCCGGCCCCAGCGCCACCTGCCGATAAGGTCGAGAAACCCATCCAGGTCGGAGCCACGACTGTGGCCGAGATCTCCGGCAGGGTGAAGGTTGAGGTGCCGGCAGGGGCCGTGACCGGGGCAAACGCCGCCATCAAGGCTGAGGTCGTGGGTGACGAAAAGGCCGCGGGCGCAGGGATGCCTCTGCTCAGCAAGGTAGTGGACATCACCTTAAAGAACGGCACCCTGACCGGGAAAATCACTATCATTCTCTACTTCGACAAGACGAAGCTCGGCAAGGACCAGGATCCTGCCGCCTTCTACTACGACGAGAAGGCAGGCAGGTGGGTGCGCCTGCCAGGAGTAGTTGATGCAGATAAGGGAACCGTTACGGTAACGGTCGACCGCCTCGCGATGTTTGCAGTATTTGGCGTGAGCAAAGAAGCGGCTAGGCCGGAAGTGGTCACCTTCAAGGACATGGCCAGCCACTGGGCGGAAGAAACCGTGGGTAAGCTAGCCGATATGGGCGTCATCTCGGGCTACGAGGACGGCACTTTCAGGCCCGACAACGAGATCAGCCGGGCTGAAATTACCGCCATACTGGTACGCGCTCTGAAGCTCCCTGCCGGCAGCGAACAGGACCTCCTTAAATTCAAGGATAGAGCCTCGATCCCGGACTGGGCCAGGGGAGTCGTCGCCGCTGCGGCCAAGGAGGGCCTGGTCAGGGGCTACCCGCAGCCGGACGGCACGGTTACGTTTGAACCCGGCCGCCCGGTTTCCCGGGCCGAGATGGCCGCACTGGTGGTTCGGATACTGGAGAAAAAGATAGGCCCTGTTGTTCCTGCGGAGCTGAAGTTTGCGGACGCGGCCAGTATCCCGGATTGGGCGAAGTCGAGCGTGGGAGCTGCGGTGGCCAAGGGTATTGTTGTGGGCTATCCGGATAACACGTTCCGGCCGCAGAAACGGGTAACGCGTGCGGAAGCCGCGGCGATGATCCTCCGTATGCTGGAGGCGATCGGAAGCAAATAGACTGGGAACGGCGCGGGGTAGTTCAATACCCCGGGCATTATTGGGTGGTAGAGAGCAGGGTTTCGTGTGTTGGCCGGGGCGCCCTCGCTCCGCGAGAGGGCTCCCCGGCTTTATGTGTAAGGCAGGCCGGGTTCGGATATAGAAAAGGGGTGTAAGGTTGCTTGATGGAGCCGGAGCAGGTAGAAGTGGTATCAGGACTTTTCAGGGTTGCCATATATTTTTTATCGGCCGTGGGTATGGGAGTTGGCTTTTACCGCAGGCGCGGCTGGAAAGGTTACGGGCCAGAGAAATTGCTGCTTTTGGGATTATTAACTATGGGCACCGGAACTTTTCTGAGCGCTTACTGGGTCAGACTTGGTGTTCCGGAAAGCTGGGGCAAGATCTTGGGCGACCTGGTGCTGGTGAACGCCGGCACGGCAGTCACTATACTGGCCATGTATCTACTGACTGTAAAATTCCACCTGGTGACCTTGGTGCTCAAGAGAGAAGCAGAGACCGACCCCCTAACGGGCCTTTACAACCGCAGGACCTTTTTCCGGGAACTGGATCACAGGTTAAGAAGGGGAGGCGGTTTTGCGGTGGCCATACTGGACCTGGACAACATGAAGCAGATAAACGACACCCTGGGTCACCAGGTAGGGGACGCGGTTTTGAAGGCGGCCGGGAGGGCAATAAGGAGGAGCACGCGGGAAGAGGACATAGCCGCCCGGTACGGGGGAGACGAATTTGCGGTCTTATTTGCCAGCCGGGGCCCACGAGTAGAAAAGTTCAAGGCCAGGTTAAAAGAGAACCTGCTGGCAGAGCTACCTTATACTGGTGGTATAGAGGTGGGCATTTCGGCCGGGGTAGCCTACTGCCCCGAGGACGGTGAGGACGCACGCTCTCTCCTCTCTGTTGCTGACGCGCGCATGTACGCGGAGAAAGAAGTAAAAAAGAACCGCTATTATCCGTTTGGCCTCCTGGCCGAAAACCGTATTTCGCTGTAAGGCGGAATAACCCGGCAGAGGCTTTTTACGGTCATGGAGTGGAGAAGGGAAGTTATTTTAGCGGAAGGACAGCAACTGCTAGACAGGAAAAGAGGACGCACTGCAAACGGAGTAAGAGCGGCGGTGGTGTGTGTAACTTAACTTAGTCCTGCGATACGGCTATTAGAACCTCACATGCTGGAACAAGACCATGGCCAGCATGCCGCATAAGATGGTAAGGGCTATGCTGCGCGTCCTTATAGCTACCAGGCTGGTGGGTATAGCTGCTAGAAGGTAGGGATTTCCCACCAGGGCGAATTTCCCCTCAGGGAGAAATAAAGCAGGTGCCAGCAGAGCGGCCAGTACAGCCGCAGGAATATAGCTTAGCCAGCGCAAGAATATATCCGGCAGTTGTGTGCGGCTGAGCATGACCAGAGGTAACATGCGGGGTATATAGGTTACTAAAGCCATACCGAGAATAACTAACCAGATGTGCCCATCCACGGTTCCAAAGCCACCCCTATAGCAGCCGCCAAACAAGCGGCCAGGATAATATTCCAGTTACCGGGCAAAAGTATGGCAATAGCGATGGATAAAGATGCTGCGATCCCTGCCACCAGCAGGGTCTTTTTATTTTTGAGCTGAAAAATAAGCAAGATGATAAACATAGCCGGCAGGGCAAAGTTAAAGCCCCAACGACCGGGGTCCCCCAGTATATTACCCATTAATCCCCCCAAGAAGGAAGCCAGTACCCAAGAAGAGTGGGAGGCAAGGTGCAGGGCAAAATGATAAAAAAGGCTGGGTTTATGGTGGGCGTAGTGGGCCATGGCCATGGCAAAGGTTTCGTCGGTGATTTCTGCGGACAGAAGGGCCAGAAGGCCCGGGTGATGGCGACGGAGGTAAGGGGCCAGGGAAGCGCTCATGAGCAAGTGGCGCAGGTTGACTAAAAAAACAGTAAAAACAATGGAGAGAACTGCAGCGCCGCTGGCCAGGAGGCTGACGGCGATAAACTGGGCAGAGCCGGCGTACACGAGCACCGACATTAGCACAATGGTGAAAAGATCCAATCCGGCTTCACGGGCCAGCACACCGTAGACAAAGCCCAGAGGTAAATAGCCCAGGACGATGGGGAAGGCGCTTTTTAGACCGCGCCCTACTTCTTCTCGCCAGTCCATTTCTTAAAGCCCCCTTGCCTGCCCCATCTTACAATAAGCCCGGGAGGAAAGTCAATCCAACTAGGTAGGATATACTATAATATAGCTGCGAGGTGGTGAAGGGGTGGATAGAAATCTTACAGAGACAATTAAAAAGCGTTATAACCGCACGGCCATCTTTTATGACTTTATGGATAGGATGATTTCTCCTCGTTGGCGAAAACTAGTCTGGCAGGAGGCTCACGGCAGGGTACTGGAGGTGGGAGTGGGTACAGGCGCTAATTTCCCTTTTTATCCGCCTGACTGCCAGGTGACGGCTATAGACTTTAGCTCAAGGATGCTGGCCCGGGCCAGGCAAAAGCTACATCTAGCGCGGGCCCCAGTGACGCTACTGGAGATGGATGTGCAGCAACTGGATTTTCCCGCTGCCAGTTTTGATACGGTTGTAGCCACTTGCGTTTTTTGTAGTGTGCCTGACCCGGTACTTGGGTTACAGGAAGTACGCCGGGTGTGCCATCCAGAGGGAAAAATTGTTTTATTAGAACATGTCCGCAGTGAAAATATGCTTTTAGGACCCCTTATGGATTTCCTAAATCCCCTGGTCGTGTGCCTTATCGGCTCTAACATTAACCGTCGCACAGTGGAGAATGTAAAGAAAGCTGAGATAAAGATTGAAAGGGTGGAGGACCTGGCGGGGAAAATAGTGAAGTTAATTGTAGGGAGGCCTTGAAGATAGAGAAAAAAGGGGTGGCCTTCCCCTGGTGAATATTTACCAGCTGCCTTACGCAAGATAAAATGAGCGAGCAACTGGGAAAACCCTGAAAACCTTAATGGTAGGGGGCCTTTTCCATTGCCTCAAAAATTTTGGCGGTATTTGTGCAAGAAGCAGAAGGAAAAGTCTATCTCAAGCAGAGACCGGCTATCCTCTCCCCTGGTAAATGAGGGGGAAGCAACGGCCGCTCCTTTTGAGTACAGTTTAGAAGCTAATATGGAAATACTCCAGGCAATTTTTGTCGATTGCCAGGATGTCGTCTACCGCCGGATGAAGATAGGCGGCCGGGAGGGTAGGGCAGCGGTACTAATTTACGTAGACGGGCTGGTGGATAACGAAATTGTTGATACCCAAATTGTCAAATCCCTCCTGCTGGAAGCTCCCCTGGCCACTTCGGTATTTAATCCAGCCAGGGAGCTATTCTACCAGGTGCGGGATTCCTTAGTGACTGTAGCCAATGTCCGGGAGATAGCAGACTTTGGCGAAGCTGCCCTTTGTGTTATGAGCGGTTTTGCCGTGCTCCTCCTGGATGGCGTGAAAGGGGCTCTGGCCCTGGAAGTTTGCGGTTGGGAACACCGGGGGGTGGAGGAACCGCCCGCTGAGGCTCTCATCCGGGGCTCGCGAGAAGGATTTTCGGAATGTTTTCGTACCAATACTACGTTATTGCGGCGGCGTATCCGCGATCCCCAGCTCAA
Organism: Peptococcaceae bacterium; assembly: GCA_003509545.1. Taxonomy (GTDB): domain Bacteria; phylum Bacillota; class DSM-521; order Neomoorellales; family Neomoorellaceae; genus UBA12545. The sequence goes on along the minus strand of DOLC01000071.1, from coordinate 9,527 downwards.
ACTCAAGACCTACTTCTTGGGCCGGCGGAGCCGCACCACGGTAGGGGTCATGTACTTAGCGGGTGTGGTCAACCCCGAGCTGGTGGCGGAGGTGGAACGGCGCCTTAGGGGGATCGATATCGATGGTATATTGGAGAGCGGATTTATTGAACAAATGATAGAGGATCGGTGGTACTCTCCTTTCTCCCAAATCCAGAACACCGAGAGGCCCGATGAGGCGGCAGCGGCTTTACTTGAGGGACGGGTCGTCATCTTAACCGATAATACCCCCTTTGCGCTCCTCGTCCCCGCTACTTTTAATTCCCTTATGCATAGTCCGGAGGATTTTTACCACCGGTGGTTTATTACCTTTTTAATCCGAACCTTGCGTTTCTTGGGGTCCGCACTGGCTTTGATTCTGCCTTCCATGTATATCGCCATGGTTTCTTTTACCCCGGAAATGATACCTACTTCTCTAGCTATTTCCATTGGAGCCGGCCGGGAAGGATTGCCTTTCCCTACTATAATTGAGGCGTTTATCATGGAAACCACTTTAGAATTGCTCCGGGAAGCCGGTATCCGGTTACCCACCCCTTTAGGCCAGACCCTGGGGGTGGTGGGGGCTATTATCCTGGGACAGGCAGCGGTTCAAGCAGGTATTGTGAGCTCTGCTATGGTCATTGTAGTATCCCTCACTGCTATAGCGGGCTTCGTTATTCCCAGTTATGATGCGGCTATTGCGCTGCGGATTTTGCGCTTTTTCCTCATGATAATGGCTGCTATTTTCGGGCTTTACGGCATTATTTTAGGTTTGATGTTGATCCTCACCCATCTCGTTTCCCTCAAAAGCTTTGGAGTACCTTATCTTAAGCCCTGGGCACCGTGGACAGTACGGGATCTTAAGGATAGCATTTACCGTGCCCCCCTTTTTAGACACCATTTACGGCCTGCCTATCTTAGACCCTTAGAGGAGAAACGGATGGGGACTAAGGGGCCGAAAAAATGAGGTCGTTAGCATTAGTGCTGATCGCCTTAATGTTGGCCGGGTGTTGGGATAATCTAGACATAGAGCGCCGTGCCCTGGTGTTGGGGACCTTTGTCGATCTGGTGTCAGTTAAGGCCGGGGAGGGAGGGGAACAAGACCAGTTTGAGCTAACTATGGAGATGCCCATCTTACGCCGTATGGCTGCCCGGGCTGGGGGCGGTGGCGGGGGAGGAGGTGAAGGCCAGGAAGAGACGCTGCCCACCTGGCGCCTGACAGTTACCGGATCAACTTTTGCGGAAGCCATGCGCAAGGCGGCTACCCGGTCGGAGCGCCAGCTCTTTTTTGGCCACCAGAAAGTGTTATTGATCGGCCAAGAACTGGCCCGGAGGCGAAACCTGGTGGAGGTTTTGGATTTCTGGGCTCGCAGCCGTGAAAGTTACTTGGACATTACCGTACTTTTAGCTGAAGGCCGGGCTGAAGAGATTTTTTCGGCCCGGCCCAAATTTGCCCGCAGTGTGAGCATATTCTTGCAGGAGCAGTCCGAGCGCCAGATTAGAACTTCTCGCTTTATTAAACATAACTTGTCCGAGGTGTGGGCTGCCTTATATGGGGACAGGGATATTCTATTATCCAGGGTAACTGTGGTACCTGGACAAGAGCCCCTGGAATTGCAAGTAAGCGGCACGGGGGTGATCAGAGAAGGGAAGCTGGTGGGTTGGCTCACCCCGGAAGAGACCCAGGCTGCCCACTGGGTCACCGGGCAAGTCAGAGGTGGAGAGATTATACCTTTACCCGTACCAGAGTTAAAGCGCATTTTTAGCCTGGAGCTTTGCCGGGTAGAAAACAAGGTGAAGTCACAGGTAATAGGCGACACGCCCACCTTTACTGTTAAGTTATATATAACGGCTGATATTATAGAAAAAATAGGCAGCCCGGAACCGCTGTCAGCCCCGATTTTGCGCCAAATTGAAGAAAGGGCCGATGAATTAATAAAACAGCGGGTTGAGTACGTAATTGGGAAGTTGCAGCGGCAGTACCAGGCGGATGTCTTGGGCTTCGGGAAGAAGATCGAAGAAAACAATCCTCGGTGGTGGGAAGCGGTTAAAGGGAATTGGCGTTCGATTTATGCCCAGGCCCCCGTAACCGTTGAAGTGCAAGTGAGTATAAGGCGAACAGGTATGGTGAGCTAGAATGTCGACTAAAGAGAGGATAGGAACGGCCGAGGCTTTCTTCTTAACCATAGCTGTCATGATTGAAGTAGGCACCTTAATTGGAGCTAAGGATATTGTGGATAAGGTGGGGGTAGATGCCTGGCTAGTTTCGCCTTTGGAAACACTCACCAGCCTGGGAGCCATTTACCTTATCACGCGGCTGGCCATGAAATTTCCCCACCTGGACCTGGCGGGTTACAGCCGTTTACTTGTAGGTAAGTGGCTGGCCTGGGCTGTGGTTTTGGTGGTGTGGGCCTATTGGATTGGCATAGCTTCTCACGTAGCCCGGGTAGCCGTGGATGTCGTTAAAAGCTCGATATTACCCCGTACCCCTATGGAAGTAGTATTGCTATCGTTTTTACTGGCCGCGGCCTACCTGGCTAAACAGGGTTTGGAGCCCCTAGCCCGGGCTTGTATTATCATTGTTATCGTTACTTTACCGCTAACCTTGCTCCTGTTCCTACTGGTGGTACCCCGAGTGCGCCTAGACAATTTTTTACCTTTTTTACCACAAGGTCCCTGGCCGGTGGTAAAACTGGCCTTGTGGCGCATCAGCAATGCGGAAGAGATGAGCTTATTTTTAATCCTGGTCCCTTTTTTACATAGACCCCAGGAAGCCTGGCGGGCGGCTAGTTATGGCTTTCTCGTAGTTATGGTAGTGGTGATTACGGTATTGACCACCTGCCAAGGAGTCTTGGGCGTGGAGAAGCTCAAGTATACTTTAGTTCCCGGGCTGGCTGTCACCCAACTGGCGGAGTTCGCTGGCACCTTCATCGAGCGTATAAGCCTGGTTTTTGTCTCTATGTGGCTTATTTTAGTTTTTCCCTCTGTCTCCGCCCTGCTCTGGGCTACTTCTTACTTGCTGGGGCGCCTATTCACTTTGAAGGATTACAGGATGCTGGCCTTTTACCAGTTGCCTTTAGTTTATTATTTGGCCAATCGCCCTAAGGATGTGTTGGAAGTTAAAAGCTTCTTTTTCTTTCTCCAACCCCTGGGTCTGGTGGTCCTCGTGGGGATACCCGTCTTGCTCTACTTTATTGCTCTTTTACGCTTCAGAGGCCGAGCCGGGCTTTGAGCTGGCCGGCCTGGTTACGGCTCACAGGCACTTCACTTTGCTGCTTATCGGAAAGGATTAGGGTGTAAGTACCATTAAAAAAGGGCACTATTTCTTTTACTTTGGTAAGGTTAACAATATAGCAGCGGTGAGTGCGGAAAAAGATTTTAGGGTCCAAGCGCGTCAAGAGCTCTTTTAAGGTAAAGCGGCTGGAATAATGTTCGGCAAAGGTCTTTAAATATACGCTATCGTCCTGGGTATAAGCATAATACAGATCATTTTGATCTAGGAGCAGGGTTTTACCGTCTTTTTCCACCGGAATGCGGTTAAGACGGGCATCGGTTGATTCCGGGCGCGCAGTTTCTCCTGCCTTTAACTGGCGGGGGCTCTGTCCCTGCTCCAGGAACTTACGAATCTTTTCCAGGGCCTGCCGCAGGCGACGGGGTTCAAAGGGTTTTAAAATATAGTCCACGGCGTTGACTTCAAAGGCCTGCAAAGCATACTCTTCGTAGGCGGTGACGAAGATGACCAGGGGCGGATTTGGCCGCTCCTGAATGGCCCGGGAAAGCTCCAGCCCGTTCATCCCCGGCATATTGATGTCCAGGAAGACGACCGTGTAGTCCAGGGCGCTTATCAGGCTCAAAGCCTCCTTGGCATTGGTGGCTTCCCCCACGATCTCCACGTCTTTAAATTCTTGCAGCATAAAGCGCAGCTCTTGCCGCGCGGGATATTCGTCGTCTACGATTAAAGCTTTCAGATGCATGACCGATTGTTCACCTCCTAGTTAGAATTGGCCGCCCGGCTTGGGGCAGCACCTCCGGGTTCTTCGGCGCCCTTGGGTAGTTGGATGACGGGGACGCGCAGGTAGACTTCGGTCCCTCGGCCTACCTCGCTCTTGAGTTTTAACCCGTACTCCGGACCGTAAAGGCTCTGGAACCGCAGGTTAACATTGCTAAGGCCCACACCGTTGCCCGAACCGCAGCCCGGCTTGAGCACCTGGGATAATCTTTCGGGGGAAATACCCACCCCGTTATCGCTCACCGTAATATGCAGTTCGCCGCCCCGCAGGCGGGCCATGATTTTTACCACCCCCGGCCCGTCTTTAGGCATAAGTCCGTGGTTTACGGCGTTTTCTACCAGGGGTTGCAGGCTGAGTACCGGGAGGTGGTAATCGAGTAGTTCGGGAGGTACATCCTGGATATAGCGAAATTTGTTGCCGAAGCGCGCCTTCTCCAGGGTGAGGTAATTACGGACGTAGGCCAGCTCTTCCCGCAAACTCGTAAAGCTGCTGCGCCGGTTGAGCGTCTGGCGGAAGAGGCCGGCCAGGCGCACCAGAAGGCGCCGCGCCCGTTCGGGATTGGTGCGCACGAAGTTAATTATGGTATTAAGGGTATTGAAGAAGAAATGGGGATTGATTTGGGCATTAAGGGCTTCCAGCCGCGCCTCCACCAGCAGTTCGCGCTGCCGGTCCAGTTCTGCCAGCTCTATCTGAAGGCTTAACAGCTCCGCCAGGCCGATGGCCAGGCGTATAATCTGGGGATGAAGCATACCCTCTTGAGTTTGGTAGAGTTTGAGGGCCCCTACTATTTCTCCCCGGCATTTTAAGGGCACGATAACGGCCGAAGCCAGCGGACATTCGCAATAATGGTAGCGAGGGCAATTGAGGCCCCGCGTAGTGTGCACTACTTTGCAACGGCCGGTGGCCAGAACCTCCTTGGTGGCCTCGGTCAGAATACGCTCCCCCGGCGGGTGCTTTTCACAGCCGGCCCCCAGGAAGGCCAGCACCCTTTCCCGGTCGGTAATGGCCACTGCTCCCACTTCGGCAATGTTCCGGATGATTTCCGCCGTTTTGGCGGCCGTGGCCTCATTGAGACCGCGCCGCAGGTAGGGCAGGGTCTGGTGGGCGATCTGGAAGGTAGGGTCCACCGGCGGTTCCCCAACCGGTTCGGCCTTTTCCTCCAAAGCGTTAAGGCAGGGAGGAATAAGGTAGCACAAAAGGATGATTACGGCTACCCCGTTTATACCGGTAAAAAGAAGAGCTGACGCCATCCATGGGGCCTTGAGCCATAAGGCGGCTCCCAGGGTTTCGCTGATAGTTAAGGCCAGGGCGCCGGCAATAAACACCAGGGGATTCATTGGCCTTCCTCCAAGGGGAAATTAAAAAATTAAGAAAACAGCATCCATTATATTGTAATTTTATGCTACACCCACCGTCCTATTCTGTCAACAAACTTTACATATTCCGCCCGGTATGTTCGGGGCCCGGCGCGGGGAAAGAAAACTGCAAGGGAAGTGGAAAAAACAGTAACCATCTCCTGCGCGGGTGAATAAATTACAGTAGGTAAAATACTAACGGCGAAATGGAGGAATAGTTTATGACCGACACCAGTTTAGGTTTCGCCCGCGGTAGGTTCGCCTTTATCCTCTTCCTGATCTTGATACTTCTCTTCTTTGGGGACGACTAATGGGCTAACTTTTCTCCGAAAGGAGCAAAACTTTGTACAAGGAGGTTTCTCTTATGGGCGGAGGGTTTTTCGGACCGCGTTTCTGGGGCGGCAGATTTGCCTTTATCCTGTTCCTGATCCTTATTTTGCTCTTCTTTGACGCCTAATCTAGAGGCACTTCCCGGCGGGGGTCCGCCGGGGAACCCTGTACGCGACGGCCCTTCTACCGCGCTCTTACGGTGGAAGGGCCGTTTCTTTATGCTTAACTTTTTCCACTAGAGGCCGTCAAGCCCTGAAGGCGTCAGAACGCCCTTGAGGCCTCCGTAGATTTCTTCGTGGCCGAGGGGCTTAAGGGCGAGCGCTTCGGCCAGCTCTTGGAACGTACCGGCCCGGTTGCCATTATTGCCCGTATCCAAGAGAACCCATCATAGGGGAAGAAAGCTTGCTGCCCTCCGGAGGGGGCGGGAGGTATTTGTCTTTTTTTGCCGAAAACACATAGAGGAGGCGTATAAGGCAAAGGGAAAGGGAGATATAATGGAAGGTAATGGCAGGCGGGCTCTTATAGGCGTAGTGGGCGAACAATAATCCGGTCTTTGGGAGGACGTAAGAAATGCCCCTCGTCGGCATAGACATTATAGAGATTGAGCGTATCGAGAGGGCCCTGGCCCGGCACCCCCGCTTCCTGGACCGGGTCTTTACTTCCCGGGAACAGGCCTACTGCCGGGGCAAGAGGCGTCCCGGAGCTTCGCTGGCGGCACGTTGGGCGGCCAAGGAAGCGGTGTTTAAGGTTTTGGGCCTGGGTTGGGGTCAAGTGGGGTGGAAGGATGTAGAAATCCTCGTCGATGACCGTGGGCGACCGCAGGTGGTGCTCCACGGCCGGGGAGCAGAAGCAGCCCGGCAGAGGGGCCTTTTGGGCATCGACGTGAGCCTGTCCCATCACGGCAGCATGGCGGTGGCCGTCGCCATAGCGGACGGGAGGTGACCCTTGTATGTATCTGGTAACCGCGGCCGAAATGGGAGAAATCGACCGTGCGGCGAGCCGGGACTATTTTATCCCCAGCATCGTCCTCATGGAAAACGCAGGGCTACGGGTGGTAGAATCCATCCGCCGCTATTTTGGCGGCACGGCCCGGGGCAAGCGGGTGCTGATTTTTGCCGGCAAGGGCAACAACGGAGGGGACGGGATGGTGGTGGCCCGCCACCTCCACAACGAAGGCGCCGAGGTAAAGGTGTTCCTGCTGGCCCGTCCGGAAGAGCTGCGCGGCGATCCCCGCACCAATCTGGAGATTTATCAGAAAATGGGGGGCAAAATTTTCCCTCTCCTGGAGCAAAACCACCTACAGAGGGCCGACATCGCCCTGCTGTATGCCGATCTGGTGGTAGATGCCATTTTCGGCACGGGCTTTAAGGGGGCTGCTCTGGGGGTGGCCGGCGAAGTGATTCAATTGATCAACCGGACGGGCAAACCGGTAGTGGCCGTGGACCTGCCCTCGGGCTTGGAAGCCGACACCGGACGCAGTCACGGACCTTGCATCCGGGCCACGTGGACGGTTACCTTCGCCCTGCCCAAGTTGGGCCTGGCCCTGGAACCCGGAGCCACCCTGGCCGGAAGGCTTGAAGTGGCCGACATCGGCATTCCCCGTCACCTCATTGAGAGCAGGGGATTAAAATTGCGCCTGCTCACCCCCGATTGGTGTCGCGACTACCTAAAACCCCGGGATTCCGCAGCCCATAAAGGATCCTTCGGCCATGTCCTGGTGGTGGGCGGCTGCCGGGGCATGACGGGAGCCCCTATTCTCACGGCCATGGGGGCCCTGCGGGCCGGAGCCGGGCTGGTAACGGCGGCCGTACCACGGAGCTGTCAGGGGACGGTGGCGGCCGGGGCGGCGGAAATCATGACCAGGGGCTTGCCGGAAACGCCGGAAGGGGCCGTAAGCCGGGAGGCCCTGCCTATAATTCTGGAAATGTTGGAACGTTGCCGGGTGCTGGCTATCGGCCCCGGCTTGTCCCGGGACCCCTCCGCCGGCCTTTTGGTCCGGGAGCTCCTCCCCCGAGCGAGTTGTCCCGTGGTGGTGGATGCCGACGCCCTCAATGCCCTGGCCGATGAGCCCCGGTGGCTGGGTGAGACCAAGGGCGAGGTGGTCTTGACCCCCCATCCCGGCGAGATGGCTCGTCTGCAGGGGACCACGGCGGCCAAGGTCCAGGAAGACCGCCTGTCTGCGGCCGGCCGGGCCGCCCGGGAATGGCGGACCGTAGTGGTGCTTAAGGGAGCCCGGACCGTTATCGCCTGTCCGGAGGGGGATATCTACGTTAACCCCACCGGCAATCCGGGCATGGCCACTGCGGGCAGCGGTGATGTGTTAACCGGGGTTATTGCCGGGCTCATAGCCCAGGGATTGCCCGCCGGCACGGCCGCCGCCCTGGGAGTTTTCCTCCACGGCTCGGCCGGCGACGAGGCGGCCAGGGTGAAGGGGCACCGGGGCTTGGTGGCCGGCGACCTACTGGACTGTCTGCCGTCGGTACTTGCCAAACTAGAAGTTTAACAGGGAGGTTGTTGGTCACCATGCCGAGGCCGGTGTGGGCCGAAATCGATCTTAGAGCCATAGCCCATAATACACGGCAGTTAAAGAGTCTGCTGGCTCCCCGGACGGAACTTATGGCCGTTGTAAAGGCCAACGCTTACGGGCACGGGGCCGTACCCGTAGCCAGGACGGCCCTGGCCAACGGCGCTTCGTGGTTGGGCGTGGCCACCGTAGAGGAAGCGGTAGAGCTGCGCCGGGCCGGGGTGGGGGCCCCAATTCTCATATTGGGATATTCATCTTTAGAGGATGCCCCCTTAATAGTCAAAGAGGATATTTCCCAGGCCGTATTTAATCTGGAACAGGCCCGGGCCTTTTCCCGGGCGGCCTCGTCCTTGGGCCGTAGGGCCAGGCTCCACTTGAAGATCGATACGGGGATGGGTCGCCTGGGAGTGTTTCCCGAGGAGGCCCTGGAGATGGTGCGGGCCATACGCGGGCTTGCCGGGGTAGTCCTGGAGGGCATTTTTACCCACTTTGCCAACGCCGATGCCCGGGACAAAACTTATACCTGGCGGCAGCTAAAGGCCTTTGAGGGCCTTTTACAGGAACTGAAAGGAGAAGGAATAGACATCCCTTGGAAACATGCGGCCAACAGCGGCGCCCTTATCGACCTGCCGGCCACCCATTTTAACCTGGTGAGGGCGGGGATCAGCCTGTACGGCCACTATCCCTCGGAGGAAGTGGAGCGGGTCAAGGTGGAACTGCGTCCGGCCATGGCCTTTAAGACCCGGGTAATTCTGGTCAAGGAAGTACCTCAGGGCCGTTATATAAGCTACGGCTGTACCTACCGTACTTCGAGGCCCACGAGGGTAGCCACCCTGCCGGTGGGATACGCCGACGGCTTTTCGCGCCTGTTATCCAACCGGGGTGAGGTATTGGTGCGGGGTCGTCGGGCACCGGTCATAGGCCGGGTGTGCATGGATTACTGTATGATAGATGTAACTGCTATACCCGAGGTGCAAGTGGGTGATGAAGTAATCCTTTTCGGCCGCCAGGGCGAAGCGGTTTTACCGGCCGAGGAGGTTGCCGGTTGGCTGGGGACCATTAATTACGAGGTTTTGTGCATGGTATCCCATAGGGTACCGCGGGTCTATTTATACGAAGAAATTCCGGGGTTATCGGTCTCCTCGTTAGGAACCTCAGTTTCGCAATAAGGGTGGGATTCTTCTCCCGGTCGGGTGGGGTTGGTGGCAGGAAGGGACGCCGGCCTGATGGGCCGTCTTCAGGACGGCGGTGCTTTGACCCAGGAAACGCTGAGTTATCCCCACTTTTTGC
>DOLC01000085.1 GCA_003509545.1 Peptococcaceae bacterium | reverse complement strand
TTAAGCTTGGCGAAGGGCTTAAAGCTTGGCCCGAGGCTTTTGAGAGGCCAGAGGCCGGCAACTGAGGCAGGAAGCTTAAATCCTGCCGGGAAGCCTGCCTTAAGCCTTTAAGCCAAGCAAAAGTCCTGCCTGCGAGGGAGGCCTTTGCGAGCGAAAGCCAAGCAGGCCGGAATCAAAACTGGGGATACGCCAGTACCCCTATCCTTGACTCATGCCTCCATATCTGCTACAATAAACACTGCCGGTTATACCGGCGGATAAAGACACGCGCCCGTAGCTCAACAGGATAGAGTAACTGGCTACGAACCAGGTGGCTGGGGGTTCGAGTCCCTCCGGGCGCGCCATTTTTTATATGAAGGCCAGGTGCGTCCGTAGCTCAGGCGGATAGAGCAGCGGTTTCCTAAACCGCGTGTCGGGGGTTCGAGTCCCTCCGGGCGCACCAGCTTTTTTAAGGCCTTGTCCGCGGGCAAGGCGGTCACCGGGCGGAGAGGAGCAGTTCAAGGAACCGTTGGACCACCGCATTTACATGCAGATGGCCCTGGAGGAAGCTTGGAAGGCCCTCCGGAAGGGGGAAGTGCCGGTGGGTGCCGTGGTGGTGCAGGACGAAGAAGTCATCGCTCGCGCCCATAACCGGCGGGAAACCACCCGGGATCCTACCGCCCATGCCGAGATCCTGGCGCTGCGCCAGGCAGCCCAGAGGCTGGGAACCTGGCGCCTCGAGGGTGCCACCCTGTATGTAACCCTGGAGCCGTGCCCCATGTGCGCCGGAGCGGCCGTCCAGGCAAGGCTCAAGCGCCTGGTCTACGGAGCCCCCGATATCAGGGCGGGGGCGGTGGATTCCGTGCTCAACCTGGTGGAGCACCCCCATTTTAATCACCGGGTAGAGGTCATATCCGGCATCTGCGAAGAAGAATGCCGCCTTATATTGCAGGAGTTCTTTGCCAAGCTGAGGCGGGAGAAGGCTTAACGCGGAGAGATGGCCGAGTTGGTTGAAGGCGCTCGACTCGAAATCGAGTAGGCGGCTGACGAGGTCGCCTCGTGGGTTCGAATCCCACTCTCTCCGCCACCAGTGTGTAAAGCAATAGTACCTTTTAAGAGTTAGCCTGCGGGTTTCAAAGCTTGGCTTAAGAATCTTTGGTATGCGGAGAGATGGCTGAGCTGGCTGAAGGCACTCGCCTGGAAAGCGAGTAGACGGGTGAAAAACCTGTCTCGTGGGTTCGAATCCCACTCTCTCCGCCATTTTTTATTTTAGCCAGATGGACCGTGCTAGACGGGGAGGTAGCGGTGCCCTGTAACCCGCAATCCGCTATAGCGGGGTCGAAGTCCCACTGGCGGGCCGGGTCTGTGGGGACTGCCCGGCGTAAGGGGCGAGGACAGCCGGGTCCTGCGCGGCGAGAACTCATGAACCCCGTCAGGTCCGGAAGGAAGCAGCGGTAAGTGAGCCCTCTCGGGTGCCGCAGGAGTGCCTGGCTGGAGTTACCTGCTCCGGTCACGCCCGGAGGCTGCGGTTCAACAGTGGGTGCACGGTCATCTGATAAATACTTGACGCCAGGGAAGCGAGAGATTATTCTTTGCCCAAGAGAATAATCTCTTTTTTAGTATTTAATGGTGGTGGATAGGATGCCACAGTACCAGGCCCTTTACCGGCAGTGGCGACCCCAGACTTTTGGCGAAGTAGTGGGGCAAGACCATATCACCGTTACCCTGCGCAATGCCGTACGGACAGGGCGGCTGGTGCACGCCTATTTATTTTGCGGCCCTCGGGGAACAGGTAAGACCAGTACGGCCAAAATCTTGGCCAAAGCCGTCAACTGCCTGGAGCCCGAGGAAGGCGAGCCATGCAACCAGTGCTCCAACTGCCAGCGGATAACCCGGGGCCTGTCCCTCGACGTGCTGGAAATCGATGCCGCCTCCAACCGCGGCATCGACGAGATCCGGCAGTTAAAGGAGAGGGTGCAGTTCGGCCCCGTAGAAGGCAAGTATAAAGTCTACATCATCGACGAAGTTCACATGCTCACTACCGAGGCCTTCAATGCCCTGTTGAAAACCTTGGAGGAACCGCCCCGCCACGTCATCTTTGTCCTGGCCACCACCGAACCCCGGAAAGTTTTGCCCACCATCATATCCCGGTGCCAGCGTTTCGATTTTCAACCCTTAAAAGGAAATATCATCGCCCGCCGCCTGCAGGAAGTGGCCGCCGCCAACGGTGTCAGCATAGAGCCCGCGGCTTTAAGCCTGCTGGCCCGCAAAGCGGCCGGCGGTCTGCGGGATGCCCTGGGCCTCCTGGACCAGATCCTGGCCGGCGGCAGGGAGAACGTCTCGGCAGCCGAGGCGGCGGCCCTCCTGGGTGTCCCCCGCCAAGAACTCCTGCAGGAAATGGTCGCAGCCCTTCTGGCGGGCGATGCCGGTAAGATCCTGCGCTTGGTGGATGTCGCCCTGAGGGAGGGGGTGGAGCCCCGGCTGGTACTGGAGGATTTATTGGACTGGTGCCGCAACCTCCTGCTGGTAAACCTGGATCCCCAGGCGGCGGAACTGACAGGGCTGCCGGAGGATGCCGTAGAGGAGATGCGGGCCTCGGCCGGTACGGTCGATGTAGCCGAGCTCTTCAGGATAATGGAAAAGTTACAGGGGGCGGCGTCGGAACTGCGCTTCAGCACCCAGCCCCGCATAGCCCTGGAGATGGCCCTGGTGGGGGCCGTATTGGAAGAAGACGGGGATGCCCGCCTGAGGAAGCTGGAGGCGAAAGTAAAGGAGCTGGAGGAGCGCCTGGCCTGCCTCGGCCGTCCGCCCCAGGCGGCGGTCAGAGGGAGCCCGGCGGGGCGGGAAAAAAGAGGGAGCGCGGCCGGAGCCCGGACGGGCGAAGCCGGCCCGGTAGGTACCGAGGGAAGCAAACCGGCCGTCCCCGGGGAGGCACAGGAGGCGGCAGCAAGGGCCGTAGCCCGGAGGGAGGTGGAGGCGGCCAGGGCCGAAACGGCGGCTGCCGGGGCCCTCACCCTGGAAGAGGTGCAGGGCCAGTGGCCCCGGGTATTGCAGGCTGCGCGGAAAAAGAGCATCCAGCTGCAGGCCTACCTGAAGGGCGGGAGGCCGGCAGGCTTCCACAACGGCCGTCTGGTCCTCTCCTTCAAGTCGGCCTTCCACAAGGATATGCTGGAGCAGCCCGCCCACAAAAAGGCCACTGAGGAGGCTTTGCAGGCCGTCTTCGGTCAACCCCTGGAGGTTGTCCTGGTAGACGAAGGGCCGTCCCGGCCGGAAGGCGAGATTCCGGACGAAATCCTCAAGAAGCTGGTGGACTACTTCGGCCCCGACAAAGTGGAGATAAAGGATTGAAGGACGGCGGGCCGTCCTCAGGCCGCGGTGGGAGGGGCCGAACCAACGAGGAGGGTGAACATGAACCTGGGTAACATGAACAAGATGATGAAGCAGATGCAGAAGATGCAGAGCCAGCTGGCCAAGGTCCAGGAGGAACTGGCCGAGCGCACGGTGGAGACCACGGCCGGCGGCGGCGCGGTCCGGGTGGTGGTGAACGGCCGCCAGGAGATTGTGAGCCTCACTATCAGCCCCGAAGCCGTGGACCCGGAAGATGTGGAAATGCTGCAGGACCTCATCGTGGCCGCGGTGAACGAAGGGCTCCGTCGTTCCCAGGAAATGGTGGCAGGGGAGATGGCCAAGATTACCGGCCAATTTAAGCTGCCGGGTCTTTTCTGAGAACGGCGGGAGAGGGTAGTCCATGCTGTATTATGCCGAGCCGGTAGCCCGGCTCATTGCCGAATTGAACAAACTCCCGGGCGTAGGGCCCAAGACCGCCCAGCGTCTGGCCTTCCACATCCTGTACAGTCCTCCGGAAGAGGTCCGGGCCCTGGCCGAAGCCATCCTGGCGGCCAAGGAAAAGACGCGGTACTGTTCGATGTGCGGCAACCTGACGGAGGAAGACCCCTGCTTCCTCTGCCGCGACGACGGCCGGGACCCTTCGGTAATCTGTGTGGTGGAGGAGCCCAGGGACCTCGTGGCCCTGGAGAGGACGAGGCAATTTCGGGGTCGCTATCACGTGCTCCACGGAGCCCTTTCTCCCATGGAGGGCATCGGGCCGGAGAAGCTGCGCATCAAAGAACTTTTAGAGCGCCTAAAAGACGGCACGGTCAAGGAAGTGGTGCTGGCCACCAACGCCGACGTGGAAGGGGAAGCCACGGCCCTTTATCTGGCCAAAATTCTCAAGCCTCTGGGACTAAAGGTTACCCGCCTGGCCTACGGCCTTCCGGTGGGCGGGGACCTGGAGTATGCCGACGAAGTAACCCTGGCCCGGGCTTTTGCCGGTCGGAGGGAAATGGACTAGACCAGGCAAGAATTGGCCACCCCCTGCATATGCTATTTCCAGGAGTGGGCAAGGGAGGTGGCTTTTATGCCCGCTTCCTTCAAGGACCTGCCGGCCGACGTCGAAGTTCTGGTGGTCGCCTTAAAGGAGGCCCAGCGGGAGTGGGCGGACGCCCAGAACTTTTTTTCCCAGGTGACGGAACCGGACCTCGTAGACGAAGCCATTTATCGTCTGCAGGCGGCCGAGCGGAAATTCATGTACCTCTACAAAGAGGTGCAGCAGAAATGGATGGGTGGTGATTAAAAACATGGGAGCGGTAGACGGCCTTCAGTTGATTCTCGCCTTGCTTTTCCTGGCCTTCTTAATCTATCTGGTAGCCCGGTTGCTCCTCACCCCCTTAAGGTGGATCGCGAAAATCGCCGTCAATTCCCTCTTCGGCCTTCTCCTCCTGTGGGCTTTCAACTTTGTCGGCAGCTACTTTAGCTTCACCATCCCCTTGAACTGGCTGACCGTCCTGGTGGCCGGGTTTCTAGGAATACCGGGGTTGATAATGCTCGTTTTTTTCCGTGTGGTGTTATAGTCGCATAGGACAAGCCGGCCGGGGAGCCGGGGTTTTTTTGTACCTTTTCCATAAGGTTACGGCAAGGGTAGGAGTAAAGAGGGTTTCCCGGACCTATACTAATTTTCAAGAGGGAAGGTGAGGAGGCAAGGACTTGGAAACAAAGCCCATCCGAGGAGAACAGCGCGCCTTTATGACCGGAAATGAAGTCATAGCCTGGGCCGCCCTGGCCGCCGGGGCCGAGGTGATGTACGGCTATCCCATCACCCCCCAGAGCGAGATCATGCATTACTGGGCGCGCCTGGCCCCCAGGTACGGCCGCCGGTTCTTGCAGACGGAGGATGAGCTGGCGGCCGGTTTTACTACCCTGGGGGCGGTATTGGCCGGCGAAGTGGCCTTCACGGCTACCGCCGGACCGGGCAACGTCCTCATGCAGGAGCCCTTATCCATGGCCGAAATGATGCGCCTGCCGGCGGTGGTCATTATAGCCCAGCGCGGCGGGCCCTCCACGGGGACGGTGATCTATTCCCAGCAGGAATTCAACCTGACCTGTTACGGGGGAAACGGCGAAGGCCTGCGCATAGTCTATTCCCCTTCCCACCACCAGGAACTCTTCGATTATACCCTCAAAGCCTTCCATACCGCCTGGAAGTACCGCTTTCCCACTTTCATCCTGGGAGACGGGTACCAGTCTAAGATGCGCGAGCCGGTGACTCTTTACGATCCGGCCGAGCGAGGCCTGGAAGTGGCGCCATCCCGGCCCCTGGTGGGCGTGCCGGGCACTCCGGGCCGGGACCGGCCTCCAGTCCATCTCCGCAACACATATAATCTGGAAGAAGAGCTCTATGAGGCTTTACAGGAAACCATTGAGGCCTATGACCGGGCAGCGCCGGAAATAGCGGAGTGGGAGGCCTACCGGGCCGAAGACGCCGAATACCTGGTGGTGGCCCACGGCGTGGTGGCCCGCGCCGCAAGGGAGGGAGTGCGGCTTCTCCGGGATGCCGGTATTAGGGCAGGCGCTTTTCGTCCCATCACCCTGCGCCCCTTCCCCCAAAAGGAATTAAGGGAGATGGCTTCGCGGGCCAAAACGGTACTGGTCATGGAATCTTCTTACGGCCAACTGGAACGGGAGATCAGGGCCCAGCTTTACGGCCTTACTGTGCCCTTAAAGGGCTACCGCCGTCCGGGGGTGGGCATTACCCCGGAAGAAGTAGTGAGGGAGGTTCAAAAATATGCTACCCGCTCGGCTGCCCCAGATGCCTGAGGTCTGGCGCTTGGAAAGCAAGCCCCACAAGTTCTGTCCGGGCTGCGGCCACGGGATAGTGCTTAAGTGCTTGGGGGAAGCCGTGGAGGAACTGGGGCTGGTGGATAGGACGGTTTTCGCCTGCGACATAGGCTGTTCCCTGCTGGCCTGGGATTTCTTCAACCTGGATACCGTCCAAACCCACCACGGCCGTACCCTGCCGGTGCTGGCAGGTCTGAAGCGGGTACGGCCCGAACTGGTGGTCGTGGCCTACATGGGCGACGGCGGAGCCTATGCCATCGGAGCCCAGCACCTCGTGGCCTCGGCCGGACGCGACGACCCCGTGACCGTCATCGTGGTCAATAATACCGTCTATGCCATGACCGGAGGCCAGATGGCCCCCACTACCCTCCCGGAAGAAAAAACGGAGACCACCCCTTACGGCCGGAGGGTGGAGGAAAACGGGCCTTCCCTCCGCGGCCCGGAGTTGGTGGCAAGTATAGCCTCCCCGGGGGCCTATGTAGCCCGCGGGAGCGTGGCGCGGGTGAGGCAGTTGAAGGGCTTTATCAAGAAAGGCCTCCGGGCCCAGGTGGAGGGAGGACACCTGGCGTTCATTGAAGCCCTCTCCACCTGCCCCACTAACTGGCGCACCAATGCCCGGGAAACCTGGCGCTTCTTGGAAGAAAAAATGCATAAGCATTTTCCCCTGGGCGAGTATGCTCCCGCCCAGGCGGTGAGGGAGGAAGGTGGCGGTGCTCAACCCCCAAGGAAATCTTAAAATCGTTCTGGCCGGCGAAGGCGGGCAGGGAGTGCAGACGGTAGCGGAGATCATGGCCGAGGCGGCCTTCCGCAGCGGCTACCAGGCCCTCTACATTCCCAGCTTCGGAGTGGAACAGAGGGGTGGTGTTTCCCTGGCCTTTGTCCAGGTGGGCCGACAGCCCATTGGAGCTCCTGTTTTTTATACGGCGGACCTGGTGGGAGCCTTTAGCCTTAGGGCCGTGAAGAAGATAGGCGGCTACCTCGGGGACGAGACCTGGCTGTTTTATGATGCCCACCTGGAGGAAGAAGTAAAGGAGCTGTATCCTTCCTTAGAACGCCGGGTGGCCATACCGGCCCTGGAGGTAGCTCGGGAAGAAATGCACCCCCGGGTGTTCAACGTCGTTATTCTTGGCGCCCTCGGGGAGGCCACGGGCCTTTTACCCCGGGAGGCGGTGACAGAAGCCCTGGAGAGGCAGCTGGGCCATAAATTCGCCCAGGACCCCAGCCTTCGGGAAATGAACTACCGGGCCCTGGAGAGGGGCCAGGAGCTGTGTCGCCTGGCGCTGGCGGGCGAAGGTGCGGCCGGCGGCCAGGGGGAAGTCCGGCGAGGTCCGGGCGGGGAAAGGGGGCCGGAGAAGGCGGACCGCGGGAGGGGTGGCCTTGTGCCGGGTTCCCTGGAACCCATTATTACCGAAGACGGCCAGGGCCGCTTCTATCTCTACCCCGCTTTGTGCAAGGGGTGCGGCCTATGCATTGAGAAATGCCCGGTCCGGACCATCGGTTGGGCGCGCCAACTGGGGGCCCTGGGCACCCCCGTGGTGGAGCCCGGCCACGGCGAGCCCTGCATAGCGTGCAGACAATGCCAGCTGGTCTGCCCAGATTGCGCCATATGGATCGAGCGGAGGGATGGGGACAAGCCGTAATAAGGGGCGCCATCCCTTGAAGCTGGGCGGGAAAGAGACTTTTGACCATGGCCAAGCACCTTTTAAGGAAAGAAACGGTACCGGAGCTATTACATAGAAGCTGGCAGGGGTAATGATACGGCTCCTGGAGGGAGAAGGGGGAACACGGCAACTCTCTGGTCAACTCCAGCAGCTAAGTAAGGGGTTATAGCCACTTCGGCCGAGGCCGGACCCGGCCGAAGACCGGTGAGGGAAAAATGCCCCAGCCAGAAAAAGGCTATCGACCCGAGGAAGGTCGGCGGCCTTTTTTGTTGAATTCCTTAAGAGGTATGGGATGGAATAACGGGCCCTTAAAAGAGGGGGTTGCCTATGAGTTCTCGCTTGGCCCTGGTCGCTCCCTACAAGGAGCTGGCGGAATCGGCCCAAGAGGTTTGTCGGGAATTGGGTCTTATGGCAACGGTGGCCGTCGGCGACCTGGCCGAGGGCATAAAGGTAGCCCGCGATCTTGTGGGCCGGGGAGCAGAGGTCATCGTCAGCCGGGGCGGCACCGCCACGGCCATCGGCCGGGAGCTGGACGTGCCCGTGGTGGAAATTGTGGTTAGTGCCTTTGACCTGGTGCGGGCCCTTGCCGCCGCCCGCACGTACGGCCGCCGCATAGGCGTGGTCGGTTTCCAGAACGTGATATACGGTTGTAAGAGCCTGGAAGGGATTTTGGGGGTGCTCATCCAAGAGATAGAGATAAAGACGGAGGACGAGGCCCCGGCGGCCGTCGCCGCGGCCCGGGAGGCGGGGATCGAGGTCATTGTGGGCGATGCGGTTTCGGTGCGGTGGAGCCGGGAGCTGGGCCTGGACGCCATCCTGGTGACCTCGGGCAAAGAAGCCATAGGCCTGGCCCTCCGGGAGGCCGAAGAACTGGCCGAGGTACGCCGTAAGGAGCGGGCCCGGGCAGAGCAGTTCAAGGTAATTTTGGACTTTGCCTATGAAGGTATTATAGCCACCGATCCGGACGGGCGGATTTCCCTGGTGAATCCGGCGGCGGAGAGGATCCTGGGAGTGGCCGAACGGCACCTCGTGGGCCGTCCGGCCGGGGAGGTGCTGCCGGGACTGGCCTTGAACCATGTGCAGGAAACCGGCCGCGCCAGATTGGGCGAGCTCCACCGGGCGGGCAACTCCCTGGTGGTACAAAATGTGGTGCCGGTAATTGCGGACGGGGAGATCGTGGGTGCGGTGGCCACCTTCCAGGACGCGGGCCACCTCCAGGCTGTGGAAACCAAAGTCCGCCAGGAGCTGTATCTCAAAGGACACGTGGCCCAGTTCACCTTCGCCGATATGGTGACGGAGAGCCCGGCCATGCAGAGGGTCATGGCCCAGGCCCGGCAGTTCGCCGCAGTGGAAGGCACCATCCTCATTACCGGCGAAACAGGAACCGGCAAAGAAATGCTGGCCCAGGGCATCCACAACGCCAGCCCCCGGAAGGGCGGGCCCTTTGTGGCGGTGAACTGCGCCGCCGTGCCGGAAAGCCTGCTGGAGAGCGAGCTCTTCGGTTACGAAGAGGGGGCCTTCACCGGGGCCCGCAAAGGGGGCAAAAAGGGATATTTCGAGCTGGCCCACCGCGGAACCCTCTTCCTCGACGAAATAGGCGAACTGCCCCTCAACCTGCAGGCCCGGCTCCTGCGGGTGCTGCAGCAGAAAGCGGTAATGCGGGTGGGAGGGGACCGGGTTATACCGGTGGATGTGCGCATTATAGCCGCCACCCACCGCAATTTGGAAGACGCCGTCCGGGAGGGAACCTTTCGGCGGGACCTTTATTACCGGTTGAACGTCCTGCGCCTTGCCCTGCCTCCCCTGCGTCACCGAAAGGAGGACATTCCCCACCTGGTAGAGCGGCTGGTAGACAAAATCTGTGGCCGCACGGGGCGCCTCCCGCCGCGAATTGGGCCGGAGATCCTACAGGTGTTTTACCGCTATCCATGGCCTGGCAACGTGCGGGAAATGGAAAACATCCTGGAACGGTTGGTGGTTCTGCGGAGCGGCCAGGAGGTGGCCCCAGAAGATGTAGAGGATCTCCTCTTGGATACCCATGGCCTTGCCGAGCACGAAGGTACGGATACCGATGGGCTGAAGGTCGAGCTTTGCGGAACCCTGGCCGATATGGAGAAAACAATCATATGCACCGTCCTGGAGAAGACCGGTTACAACCGCGAGGAAACCTGTCGCCGGCTGGGCATAAGCCCTACAACACTGTGGCGCCGCATGAAGGCCTGGGGCCTTGCAAAATGAAAGCCAGGATTGCAAACTGAAAGAAGCGGGCCCGGCTCTTAGTATCTAAAAGGAGCCGGGCTTAATTTTTGCGACCTTACCGTTCAAACTGAAACCCGGGGTGGGGAGGAACCCCCGCCAGCCCAGACGGGACAAGGCTTGGCACGCCCCTTGCAAAAAGGGATCGCCGACTGTAGTACCGGGAGCGAGGGCTTGTATGGAGCGCATTGCCATTATTGCCGACGACTTGACCGGTGCCAGCGACACCGGCATACAGTTCCGCAAACACGGCCTGGAAACCCTGGTAATCGTGGACCATCAAAACCTCGAAGCCGGGGATGCAGGGAAACCGGTATGGTCCGTCAACGCCGATACCCGCTCCCTGCCGCCCGCGGAGGCCTATGGGCGGGTGTATGCGGTGGCCAAGAAGTTAAAGGAATTGGGCTTTAAAAGAATTTACAAAAAACTGGATTCGACCCTTCGCGGGCACCCGGGAAGGGAGCTGGAGGCGGTTATGGACGCCTTGTCGGCCGACCTGGCCGTGGTAGTGCCCGCCTTCCCGGCCAACGGAAGGGTCGTGATAGGGGGCCGGCTTTTCCTGGAGTCTTCGGCTTCTCCGGGTGAAGAGGAGGCCCGGGAAGGATCTGCGCCGGGGCGGGCCGGCTGGGATGTGCCCCGTCTCCTGCAGGAGAACATGAGCCGCCGGGTGGGCACCGTCCCCGTGGCAACGGTGCGACGGGGTGGAGAAGGATTGGCCCGTGCCATGGAGGCCCTGCGCCGGGAAGGGAAAGAGGTGCTGGTGCTGGATGCGGCGGCCGAAGAGGACTTGGCCGAGATAGCCCGGACATGTACATTGTTAAAGGACGAAGTAGTTGTAGCCGGGGCTGCGGGGTTGGCCGCCCATCTGCCGTTCGCGTGGGGCCTCGTACCCCCTCCCTCGCCGTCGGTGGAGCCCGGCGGGGCCATCCTGCTGGTGGCGGGATCGCGGAACCCCGTTACGGCCGAGCAGGTGGTGCGGGCGGTGAAGGCCTATCGGGCGCCTTTCGTCGAGGTGGACACGGCGGCCGTCGCCACCGGGGGGAGGGCCGAAGCGGTGGAGAAGGCGGTGGCCGCCGCCCAGGGCTGGCTGCAGGGGGCCGAGCCGGTCTCCCTCTTGGTCGTCGCGGTGGACAGCCTGGGTCGGGAGGAAGGAAGCGGACCTGCGCCCTCCGAGGAGGGATCGCCCTTGAGCAAAGCCGTGGCGGAGTGCCTGGCAGAAATTACCCGACGCCTGGTAGCAGGTAGGCGGGTTTGCAGTCTCGTAATTACCGGTGGAGATACGGCCGTGCACATCTGCCGCGCCCTGGGGGCGAAGGGAATCGACCTGATGAGGGAGCTGCTTCCAGGTATTCCCTTGGGTAAGCTCCTCGGCGGGGTGGGCGACGGCCTGCCGGTGGTTACCAAGGCAGGAGGCTTCGGGCCGCCGGAAGCCTTCGTAAGGGTGGCCGCACACCTGCGGGACCGTCCGGCGGCAGGAAAAGCAGGTGAGGGAAAAGGAGTTGAAGTCCGATGACGAGGCCTATTATAGCTATTACGGTAGGAGACCCGTGCGGCATCGGGCCGGAGATAACGGCCAAGGCCCTGGCTCTGGCGGAAATATATGAGATATGCCGCCCCCTGGTGGTGGGGGATGGGGGTTTGATGTGCGAGGCAGTAAGGATTGCGGGCGCCCATCTGGAAGTGCGGGCGGTGGAGAACCCGGCCCAGGGGCGCTATGAATACGGCGTCATGGATGTCCTGGACCTCCACAACGTAGATTTAAACCGCCTGGAATACGGGAAGGTTACCCGATTGGGCGGGGAGGCCAGCTTTCAATATATAGCCAAGGCCATCGAGCTGGCCCTGGCCGGAGAAGTGGATGCTGTTACTACCGGCCCCATTCATAAAGAAGCCATAAACCTGGCGGGGCACCACTACGCAGGGCATACGGAGATCTTCGCCGATCTCACCAAGACCAAGGATTACTGCATGATGCTCATCGATAAAAACTTCCGGGTCTCCCACGTTACCACCCACGTGCCCTTCAGCCGGGTTCCTTCCCTGGTAACTAAGGAACGCGTCCTCAAAGTAATTGAACTAACCCATAAGGCCCTCCTCCGGATGGGCATAGCCCGGCCCCGGATAGCCGTGGCCGGCCTTAATCCCCATGCCGGCGACGGGGGCCTCTTCGGGCGGGAGGAGATCGAAGAAATAGGCCCCGCCGTTGAAGAAGCCCGCCGTCGGGGTATGGCCGTGGAAGGCCCCATATCTCCGGACACCATCTTCGTAAAACTACGCGGCCGCCAGTATGATGCTGCCGTGGCCATGTACCACGACCAGGGGCATATTCCCACCAAAATCGTGGGCTTTCAGTATGACGACGCCACCGGCAGCTGGGGCTCTGTAGCGGGGATCAACCTTACCCTGGGTCTGCCCATCATCCGGACCTCGGTGGACCATGGGACCGCCTTTGGCAAGGCGGGCAAAGGCACCGCCAATCCGGAAAGTATGATAGATGCCATAAGGCTGGCCGCTGACCTGGCCTCCGGTGGGCAGGCCGGTAGATAAAGCCTAAGGAACGGGAGGGAGGAAAAACAAAATGAAGGCCGCCTTCGTAACCGAGCCCTATAAAGTAGCCATCCGGGACATCCAAGACCCCGTGGTAGGCCCAGGGGAGGTGCTCATCCGCGTCAAGGCCACCGGCATCTGCGGTTCCGACCTGCACCTCTACAAAGGGGTCCACGCCTTCCGCAAACTGCCGGCCATTTTAGGCCACGAAGTAGCCGGCGAAGTGGCGGAGGTGGGTTCAGGGGTAACGCGCCTGAAACCGGGCCAGCCCGTCACCGTGTTGCCGCAGATAAGCTGTGGTCAATGTACGGCCTGCAGCAAAGGATACTTCAACATCTGCCCCCGGAAGACGGTGCCCGGGACCCCCGCCTGGCAGGGCACCTTTGCCGAATATTTCATCGCTCGGGAGGAGGCGGTGTATCCTTTACCCGCCGGAGTGGACTACGTTGCCGGCTCCCTGGCCGAGCCCCTGGCCGTGGCTGTACATGCGGCCAGGAGGGCGGAACTGAAAGGGCGGGAAAGGGTGGCCGTTCTGGGCTCGGGTACCATCGGTCTCCTAGTCCTGGCCCTGGCCAGGCATTACGGAGTGAAGGAAATAATAGCTACCGACGCCTATGATTATAATTTGGGCGTGGCGCGGAAAATGGGTGCCACGGCGACCATAAACGCCCTCCGCGAGGACGTGGCGGCTAAAGTCAACGAAATTACCGCAGGGGAAGGGGTGGAGGCCGTAATCGTAGCGGCCAGCGCACCCGGAATAATCGACCAGGCCAGTACGATCGCCGCGCGGCGCGGCACCATCGCGTTGGTGGCCATGATTTCTCAAGCAATACCGGTAATGACTTACACCTTTGTGTACAAAGAGCTGGAGCTCAAGGGCTCCCAGACGTACACGGCCGCCGATTTCGAGGCCGCCCTCAAACTGCTGGCGGCGGGCGCCGTCCCCGTGGGCGAAGTGGTAACCAAAACCGTCGGTTTTGAGGATACGGCCAGGGCTTTAGAGATACTGGACAAGCGTTTGGAAGAAGCCGTGAAAATCGTGGTGACCCTTTAAGCCTGTGGGGGAAATAAAAATTTTGGAGGAGGTAAAGCGGCATGGAGAGGATGAAGGGGTTGGTGAAGGTTAAACCGGAGCCGGGGGCCGAACTGCTCCACGACCTGCCGGTGCCCGAGGTAAAGGGCGATGAGATCCTGGTCAAGGTCAAGTACGCCGCCATCTGCGGCACCGACCTGCACATCTACGACTGGACGCCCTATGCTCAGGAGCGGGTCAAGCCTCCCATGGTTTTCGGGCATGAATTCAGCGGGGAAGTAGTGGCGGTAGGTCCGGAAGTAAAGAAATTCAAAGTCGGGGACCGGGTGGCGGGGGAAACCCACATCGCTTGCGGAATGTGCTTCCAGTGCGAGACGGGGAACGCCCATATCTGCGAGGACATGAAAATCATAGGGGTCCACACCGAGGGGTGCTTTGCCGACTACATTAAGATCCCGGCCGGCTGCGGGTGGAAACTCTCAGATTCGATATCCTGGGAAATAGGCGCCCTCTTGGAACCCCTGGGAGTGGCCGTACACAGTGTGCTGGCCGATGCCGTAAACGGGATGTCGGTGGTGATCTACGGGTGCGGCCCCATCGGCCTGATGGCCGTAAACGTGGCCAGGGCCTGCGGCGCCACCCAGGTTATTGCCGTTGAGCCGGTGGCCGAGAAGCTGGCCATCGCCAAAGAAATGGGCGCCACCCATACCCTGCAGCCGGGTAAGGATGACGTCATCGCAGGAATCCTAGAACTAACTGGAGGGAGGGGTGCGGATGTAATTGTGGAGTTATCCGGCAACGGACAGGCCATCAGCGAGTGTTTCCGGGGACTGCGCAAGGGAGGTCGCGTGACCTTGGCCGGCCTGCCCAACGGCCCGGTTACCTTGGATTTGGTCGACGGCGTGATTTATAAAGAAGCCAAAATCCTCGGTGTAACCGGCCGGAGGATGTATGACACTTGGTGGCAAATAGAAGCCCTGCTGGGGGCCGGAAAGCTGAATTTGGAACCCGTTATCGGGGGTATCTTCCCCTTAGAAAGATACCGGGAGGCCTTTGACGCCCTCCACGCCGGTAGGCCCGGCAAGATGCTCCTGGCGATCTAGCCGCCCTGCCGGGAAGGCGATGCGCCGTAGATAAGGTTAGGATTGAGGAGGTTTGAGGTCATGAAGAAGTACTTGAGCTTGGTAGTGGCCGCCCTGTTCCTCGGCCTTTTGGTCACTGGCTGCGGTGGAAGCCAAGGTGAACAACAGAAGATCGCGGACCAAAAGGGCCAGCCCATCGTACTCAAACTGGGCCATATCCAGACCCAGGAAGACTTGTGGCAGCTCGGCGCCGAAAGGTTCGCCCAATTGGTGGCCCAAAAAACCGGCGGTCAGGTGAAAATAGAGATCTACCCCAATTCCACCCTCGGTGGGGATAGGGATATGGCCGAGGGAATGCAGATGGGTTCGGTAGATTTTGCCCTTATTGCCGGAGTATTAGGTAATTTTGAGAAATCGTTCCAGATACTAGAACTACCCTATCTCTTTGAAGACGAGGAACATTTGCGCAAGGTCATCTACGGCCCCATTGGGGAGGAACTCCTGGAGAGGCTCCGCACCAACGCCAACATTCGGGGTCTGGCCTTCTGGGAAAGGGGCTCCCGGCAGGTCACTTCCAACAAGCCCATCAACTCTATAGAAGATATTAAAGGGTTGAAGATCCGGGTGCCCGAGATACCCGCCATGGTGGAAGCCTGGAAGGCCATGGGGGCCAACCCGACGCCCATGGCCTGGTCGGAAGTGTACAGCGCCCTGGAGCAGAATGTAATAGAGGCCCAGGAAAACCCGATACCGTATATTTACGCCGGTAATATCCATGAGGTCCAGAAGTATCTAGCCATAACGAACCACAAGTACGAATACGTCGTCTTGTGCATGAGCGAGCTGACCTATAACAAACTAACGCCCGAGCAGCGCCAGGCCATCGAGGAGGCCGCCGCCGAGGCCACCGAGTACGAAAACCAGTTGGTTAAAGAGAAAACCGAGGAGTACCTGGAAGTCATGAAGGCCAAGGGTATGCAGGTGACCTATCCAGACATCCAGCCCTTCAAAGAAAAGGCCCAGAGCGTTCACCGCAGCTATGCCGAACACCTCGGCCTGGTGGACCTCTATGAGAGGATAGTCAATGCCAAATAATCCCTGGGCAAGTTTTGGCGCTGGGGTCCCTCCGGGGACCCCGGCTAAAATAAAAAAGGGTGAGCAAGGACCATGGGTTTGCGACCATCCAACCGACCCCTGGCTGTCCTGGAGGCGGTGGCCAGGGGACTATCCGTCCTTTTGGGTCTCCTTATGTTTCTGATGGTGGTGGTAATTTTCGTACAAGTTATAGCCAGGTATGTGTTTCACAATTCCCTCTCGTGGTCGGAGGAGATAGGCAGATATCTCTTTATCTGGATAACTTTTTTGGGTGCCGTGATAGGGGTAAAGGAGAGGCTGCACGTGGGGGTGGATGTAGCCGTAAAGGCCATGCCGGCGGGGGTTCAAAGAATCCTGGTACTGGTGGGCAATTTGCTCATGATCGTCTTTGTGGTCTATATGCTCCAGGGCAGCTTTAAGCTGTTGGACCTCGGCCGGAACCAGGTGAGCCCCGCCACGAGCATTCCCATGCTGTACCCCTACCTGATCTTGCCCCTGGCGAGCATCCTGATGCTGGTTTACCTTCTCGTGAATACGGTCTTGGACTGGATAAACGTGGGGGGGCGGTGAGTCTTGACGGCCATTCTCTTCGGAGCCTTTATCGTACTCATACTCCTGGGAGTTCCTATCTCCTTTGTCCTGGGCATTGCCGCCACCCTGGGGTTGGTGGCGGCAGGGAATTACCCCATGCAGGTGGTCATCCAGCGCATGTTCGCCGCCGTAAACTCCTTCCCCTTTATGGCTATTCCTTTTTTTATGGTGGCGGGAGAAGTCATGAGCCGGGGAGGCATTACCAAGAGAATTATAGATTTTGCCCTGGCCCTGGTCGGGAAATTCAAAGGCAGCCTGGCCCATGTCACTGCCGTGACGGGGGTGATCATGGGGGGCATATCGGGCTCGGGAGTGGCCGATACTGCCGCCATCGGCTCCCTCATGGTGCCGGAAATGGCGCGCCGGGGCTATGACAGGGCCTTTTCCGCGGCGTTGACCGCCGTGGCGGGAAGTATCGGGCTCATAATTCCCCCCAGCATTGCCTTGATCCTTTACGGGGTGACCGCCCAGGTTTCCATAGGGGACCTCTTCTTGACGGGGATAATACCGGGAGTGTTAATAGGCCTCGGGCTCATGCTTGTTTCTTATGTTGTGGCCAGGCGTGAAAACTATCCGGTAGAGGAAGCAGTCCCCTGGAAAGAAAAATTGCTCCGATTTAAGGATGCCCTATGGGCCCTCATGATGCCCGTTATTATCATCGGCGGTATAAGGGGCGGTATCTTTACGGCTACGGAAGGCGGGGCAGTGGCTGCTGTTTACGCCATTTTAGTGAGCCTTTTTGTTTACCGGGAGATGAGTTTGAAGGACCTGTTCGTCGCCCTGATCGAGGCGGGGAAAAAGACGGCCATTATCGGCTTCCTCATCGCCACCTCATCCCTGTTCAGCTGGATCCTGGCCAGCGAGCGCATCCCGGAGCAAATAACGTCCTTCATCGTTTCCCTGACGGATAACAAATATATGATTTTGCTTTTAATCAATATTTTGCTGCTCCTGGTGGGAACGGTGCTGGACAGCGGGCCGGCCATCATCCTGCTGGTGCCCATCCTGGTCCCGGTGGCCAAATCTCTAGGCATCGATCTGGTGCAATTCGGCCTGGTTATGGTTATCAACCTCACTATCGGCCTTCTCACACCGCCGGTGGGGACCGCCTTGTACGTGGCCTGCAATGTCAGCAAGCTGCCCCTGCTCACTTTGAGCCGGGCCGTCCTCAAATTCCTGGCGGTAATGCTGGTCGTCCTTTTCCTCATCACCTACGTACCGGCCCTCGCTCTCTTGCCCCTGAAGTTGGGGCAGTAAAGGGGAGGTTCTTCCCTCAGCCTGGGGAAAAGTTGTAAAGGAAACCCCACAGCCTGAACAAAGCTGTGGGGTTTTATCCTTATCTAGGGGCGGTTTGAGCCCGCAGCCGAGGGGAAGTTTCCGGGCTTATCCCTGGGCCAGCCTCTGGTAGACGGCCAGCCTGGCCCTGGCCTCTTCCTCGGCCCGGGCGAAGAGCTCCTCGGCCTGGTCCGGGAACTGCTTCTTCAGGGCGGTGTAGCGGATTTCGCCCATGAGGAAGTCCCGGAAGCTCAAAGTCGGCGCCTTGGAGTCCAGGATGAAGGGGTTCTTCCCCTGGGCCGCGAGCACCGGGTTATAGCGGTAGAGGGGCCAGTAGCCGGCTTCCACCGCCCGCTTGCCCTCCCGCTGGCTCTTGCTCATATCGATGCCGTGATTGATGCACGGCGCGTAGGCGATGATGAGGGAGGGGCCGTCGTAGGCCTCGGCTTCTATCAGGGCCTTGATGAGCTGGTTGGGGTTGGCACCCATACACACCGAGGCCACATAAACATACCCGTAGGATATGGCCATAAGTCCCAGGTCCTTCTTCCTGGTCCTCTTGCCCGCCGCGGCGAACCGGGCCACGGCAGCCGAGGGGGTGGCCTTGGAGGACTGGCCGCCGGTGTTGGAGTACACTTCGGTATCCAGGACCAAAAGGTTTACGTTGGCGCCGGTGGCCAGCACGTGGTCCAGGCCGCCGTACCCGATGTCGTAGGCCCAACCGTCCCCGCCGATAATCCAGATGGATTTCTTCACCAGGTAGTCCTTCAGATTATCAATGATAGCTAGAAGGCTCCTGAGTTCTCTGCCGGCGGCCTCCTTTTCCCGGGGCAGGAGTTCCTTAATCCGGTCTCCCGCCTCCCGGGAACGGGCCGCGTCCTCCTTGCTTTCCAGCCAGCTGCGGCAGGCCGCCTTAAACTCGGGGCTCAAGGCTCCGGCGGCCAGGGCCTTCTCCACCGCCTCCGCCAGCTCCTCCCGCCGCTTTTCCACGGCCAGGCTTATGCCGTAGCCGAATTCGGCGTTGTCCTCAAAGAGGGAGTTGGCCCAGGCCGGGCCATGGCCCTGCCGGTTGACGGTGTAAGGGCAGCTGGGAGCGCTCCCGCCCCAGATGGAGGAGCACCCCGTGGCATTGGCGATGATCATGCGGTCGCCGAAGAGCTGGGTAATGAGCTTCACATAAGGCGTCTCGCCGCAGCCAGCACAGGCGCCGGAGAATTCCATGAGGGGCTTCAGGAACTGGCTGCCCCTGACGGTGGCCGGATTGAAGTTGACCTTCACCTCCGGCAGGGCTTCGGCAAAAACGTAGTTCTCGGCCTCCACGGCCAGGGCTTCTTCCAACGGCACCATGGTGAGGGCCTTGGTCCTGGCCGGGCAGACGTCAACGCAGTTGCCGCAGCCGGTGCAGTCCAGGGGTGAAACCTGGATGCGGAACATAAGGCCGGCGGCCTCCTTGCCGGAAGCCTTCTTGATAACAAAGGTTTCCGGCGCCCCCGCCAGATCTTCGGGCCGGGCCAGATAAGGCCGGATGGCGGCATGGGGGCAGACCAGGGAACACTGGTTGCACTGGATGCAGTGTTCCGCCTCCCACCGGGGCACCCTCACCGCTATTCCCCGCTTTTCATACTTGGTAGTACCGGTGGGGAAGAAACCTCCCGGCGTAAAGGCGCTTACCGGGAGTTCGTCTCCCTTTAAGGCCAGCATGGGCCGCATTACCTTGCGGACGAACTCCGGCTCTTCCTCCCGGGCGGCCGCCGCCTGGGAAGCATCCTGGGTACAGTTGAGCCAGCTTTCCGGGTACCGGATTTCCACCAGGGCCTCGGCGGCCCTGTCCACCGCCGCCTGGTTCATCTTGACGATCTTGTCGCCCTTGCGGCCGTAGGTCTTCTCGATGGATTCCTTGATATAGCGGAAGGCATCTTCCGGCGGTATGATGTTGGCGATCTTGAAGAAGGCCGCCTGCATGATGACATTTATCCGGCCGCCCAAGCCCAGTTCCTGGGCGATCTTGACGGCGTCGATATTGTAGAATTTGAGTTTCTTTTCCGCAATGGTCCGCTTCATGTCGGCCGGCAGCTTTTCCTCCATCTCCTCCGGGCTCCAGCCGGAGTTCAGGAGGAAAATACCGCCCGGCTTAATGCCCTCCAGGAGGTCGTAGCGCCCCACATAGGAGGGGTTGTGGCAGGCTATGAGGTCTGCCTGGTCGATGAGGTAGGCGGACTTAATGGGCGACTTGCCAAACCGCAGGTGGGAGACGGTTACGCCCCCGGATTTTTTGGAGTCGTAAACGAAATAGCCCTGGGCGTACATGTCGGTGTGGTCGCCGATAATCTTAATAGAATTCTTGTTGGCACCAACCGTACCGTCAGATCCTAGACCGAAGAACTTGCAGCGATAAAGCCCCTTGGGTGCTGTATCAATATGCTCTTTAATTTCCAGGGAGGTCCCGGTAACATCGTCGGTTATGCCCACCGTGAAATGATTCCTGGGCTGGTCGGCGGCCAGGTTGTCGAAGACCGCTTTCACCATGGACGGCGAGAACTCTTTAGAGCCCAGACCATAGCGGCCGCCCACCACCAGGATATGGCCTTTACCCTTTTCCGCCAGGGCGGTGATGACATCCTGGTAGAGGGGCTCCCCTAGGGCGCCCGGCTCCTTGGTACGGTCCAGGACGGCAATGCGGCGGACGGTAGGCGGCAGGGCTTCTGCCAAGTGGGCGGCCGAGAAGGGACGGTAGAGCCGCACCTTGACGAGGCCCACCCTTTCTCCCCGCTCCACCAGGTAATCAACCGTTTCTTCCACCACATCGCAGGCGGAACCCATGCATACGATAACGCGTTCGGCATCCGAAGGGCCGTGGTACTCGAACAGGCGGTAGCGGCGCCCGGTCAGTTCCCCTACCTTGTCCATAACCTCTTCGACGATCCCCGGCACCGTCAGATAGTAGGGGTTGGCGGCCTCCCGCCCCTGGAAGAAGATATCGGGATTCTGGGCGGTACCCGCCTGGTGGGGATGTTCGGGATTCAAGGCCCGGCGCCGGAAGGCCTCGATGGCCTCCCAGTCCACCAATCTGGCCATATCCTCGTAGTCGATGACCTCGATTTTCTGCACCTCATGGGAGGTGCGGAAACCGTCGAAAAAGTGGACGAAGGGGACGCTGGCCTTCAAGGTGGCCAGGTGGGCCACCAGGGCCAGATCCATTACCTCCTGTACCGAAGCGGAGGAAAGGAGGGCAAAACCCGTCTGCCTGGTGGCCATCACGTCGGAGTGATCGCCGAAAATGGACAGGGCATGGGTGGCCACGGAGCGGGCCGCCACGTGGAATACGCAGGGCCACAACTCCCCGGCGATCTTATACATATTGGGGATCATGAGCAACAGCCCTTGAGAGGCGGTGAAGGTTGTGGTAAGGGCACCGCCGGCCAGGGATCCGTGGACTGCACCGGCGGCCCCCGCCTCCGACTGCATTTCCACTACCTTCAAGGGACGGCCGAAGATGTTCTTGCGTCCTTGGGCCGCCCACTCATCGCACAACTCCGCCATGGGGGAGGAGGGAGTTATGGGATAGATGGCGGCTACTTCCGACAAAGCATAGGCCACGTGGGCGGCAGCCGTATTACCGTCGATGGTCGACTTGGCCATACATGTTTCATCTCCCTTGCGTTAGCTTAAAAAGGGTCCCCCTTACCCGCTCTTACTTTAACACTACCCCCGGGGATAGTCAACTCTCCGGTATACAACATACACGGTTGGGGGCGGGAAAAAACCTGGTGGTCTGACAACCAGGTGGGCGCACCTAAATTATTGACAGCCCCGGGCTTTAAATGGTATACTCAATTAAAAAATTACAAACCTTGAGGGTAGACGTTCACGCCGCCGAGGGGCACCAGCAGAAGGATGAAAACAACGGGCCGGCATTTCTCTTGAGCCGGCGATTTGGTCCGAGCGGCCCAGCAGCCTTGGCGAAGCCGAGGAGGGATGGCGGGGCCGAGGACAGGAAGTCCGAGGCCGGCCTCTGAAGCAAGGATGCTGAATAGGCCGGGAACCCCGCCCGAGCCCGAGGTTGAGCCGTAGGCTGATCCGCGAGGACCACTTAGCGAGCGAAAACAATGCCGACCTGCACAGAAGCTATTTTCGGGGTAGGTACATTCTCCGGGTCGCCGCGGCGGCCTATACGCTAAACACCTGCTTCGGGGGGGTGGAAGAGGGCCGGGGTACATGGAAGGCGTCCATAAAACCAAATAAATACATAGGGGGAGGGGAAGAATTGCGCATTGTTTTTATCGGTCAGGCCCCTTTCGGACGGGACTGTCTGCAAGCCCTTATTGATCAAGGCGAAAAAATTGTCGGAGTATTAACAATACCCGATAAACCCGACCAGAAAAATCCCAATCCGGTAAAGGAACTGGCATTGGAGCGGGGAATACCGCTGCTCCAGCCCCCCAGGCTTAAAGATCATGAAGCCATCGCCTGGGTGGCGGATCTCCGGCCCGACCTCCTGGTGTTGGCCTACGTTACCCAATTTGTCCCCAAGGCCATGATCGACCTGGCCACCTACGGGGGGATAAACTTCCATCCTTCTCTGCTTCCCAAGTATAGGGGCGGCAGCGCCATGAACTGGGCCATCATCGCCGGGGAAAAGGAAACCGGCGTGACCATCCACCAGATCGACGAAGGCGTGGATACCGGCCCCATCATCCTGCAAGAGAAAGTCCCCATCGATCCTGACGACAGCGTGAAAACCCTCTACTTCGGCAAGATATATCCCCTGGGTGTAAAACTGGTGGCGGAGGCCGTCCGCCTCATCCGGGAGGGCAAGGCCCGGCCGGTGCCCCAGGACGAAAGCCAGGCCTCCTTCCAGCCCGTCATTAAGGAGGAACACGTGGGCCTCGATTGGTCGCAACCGACCCAGAGGCTCTACAACTTCATCCGCGGCTCCGATCCCACCCCGGGCGCCTGGGCCGTATTCCGGGGAGAAAAGCTAAAGATCTGGGAGGCCCGGCCCTGGGAGGGCAAGGGCGCGCCCGGCGAAGTCCTGGACGTCCGGGACGACGGCTTCGTAGTGGCCACCGGCGACGGCGCCCTGCTGGTAAAGAGGGTGCAGTTTACAGGCACCGGTAAAATTCCCGCCGCCGAATGGGCCAAATCCCAGGGCCTGCGGGCGGGCGATAAGCTGGAACCGGGCCATTCGGAAATACTCCTTTAGCTTGTCCTAACTTTTAAGGTGTTAGGTTAAATTGCATTAAAATACTAAAAAGGGGGAATGAGACTATCGAATTGAGTACTTTTTAACTGTTGTGAAACACTGTACAAATAAAGGAGAGGAGGAACCGATATGGCTAAAATGGTTGAGATCCGCTGGCACGCCCGGGGCGGCCAGGGCGCGGTCTTGGCCTCCCGTTACCTGGCAGCCTCGGCCATCCGGGAAAACCTGTACTTCCAGGCCTTCCCCCAGTTCGGTACCGAGAGAATGGGGGCGCCCATTGTGGCCTACACCCGCATAAGCGATGCTCCCATTAATTTACGCTGCGCCATCGAACGGCCCGACATGGTGGTGGTGCTGGATCCCACTCTGTTGAAGGCCGTTAAGGTAACCGCCAACCTCAAAGAAGGCGGGGCGGTTATTGCCAATTATCCGGGCACGGTCGCGGACCTGGCTCGGGAACTCGAAGTAGATGGCCAGTTCAAAGTCTACGCAGTGGACGCCTACAAGATCTCCAGCGAGGAACTGGGTCGCCCGATCCCCAACACTCCCATGGTGGGGGCCCTGGCGAGGGTTATGGGGCTCATTAAGCTGGAAAACATCCTGGCCGAGTTTGAAGAGCAATTCAGCCACCGCTTCAAACCCGAAATCGTGCAGAAGAATCTCCAAGCCGTGCGTCGGGCTTATGAGGAGGTGCAGGGTTTATAATGGTCCAGATCAACAATGCCATCCGCAAGCTGGACAAAGGGGCCTTGCCGGTCTGGTACGAGATCCCCCTGGGCGGAACCCTAGTTTCCGAAGGCTCCACGGAGTACAAGACGGGGGGTTGGCGGACCAAAAGGCCCATTTGGGACCCCGAAGACTGCTCCCATTGCCTCATCTGCTGGATCTATTGCCCGGAAATGGCCATCCAAGTAAAGGACGGGAAAATCACCGGCATCGACACCACCCTCTGCAAGGGCTGCGGTATCTGTGCCCAGGAATGCCCCAGGGACAAGGCCATGACCATGGCCGAGGGCGGGGACTACTAGGCCTCGACCCCGGCACCGGGTAACGCGGGAATAATCGGGAAGGAGGAGGAAGCATGCGAAAGACCATCGGGTTGACCGGGGACGGTGCGGCCGCGGAGGCCATGCGCCAGATCGACCCCGATGTCGTGGCGGCTTATCCCATCACCCCCCAGACGGAGATCGTGGAACGCTTTGCCGAGTTTGTGGCCGAGGGCTCGGTAAGAACAGAGCTGGTGGCCGTGGAAAGCGAGCACAGCGCCATGAGCGCCTGCTGCGGGTCGTCGGCGGCCGGGGCCCGGACCATCACCTGTACGTCCTCCCAGGGCCTGGCCCTTATGCACGAGGTCCTGTACATCGCCGCCGGCAACCGCCATCCCATAGTCCTGATCAACGTCAACCGCACCTTGTCGGCCCCTATTAACATCCACAACGATCAGAGCGACAGCCTGGGCTCCCGGGACTGCGGCTGGATCCAGTTGTACTGCGAAGGAGCCCAGGAAGTGTACGATACGGTGATCCAGGCGGTGCGGATCGCGGAGGATCCCGCGGTTCTGCTGCCGGTAATGGTTTGCCTGGACGGGTTTGTGGTCAGCCATAACGTGGAGCCCATCAACGTCCTCGACGACCAAGAAGTCAAGGATTTCGTAGGGGAATTCCGGCCGGCCTACAGCCTGCTGGATACGGAAAATCCTGTGTGTTTGGGCAACCTGACCCTGCCAGAGTATTTCTTCGAACATAAGTACTCCCAGGCCTACGCCCTGGAGCAGTCCAAGGGAGTCATAGAATCCGTGGATCAAGAATTCGGCGCGAAGTTCGGCCGTAGCTACGGGATCGTGGAGGGCTATCGGCTGGAGGATGCCGAAATCGCCATCGTAACCCTGGGTTCCATGGTGGGCACGGCCCGCGCGGTGACCGACGAGCTTCGCAGCCAGGGCGTGAAGGCGGGGGTCCTCAAGATCCGCTGTTACCGGCCCTTCCCCATTGACGAGGTGGTCGCGGCCCTTAAGAATATCAAGGCGGCGGCGGTCATGGAGAAGGCCCTTTCTCCCGGGGCCCCGGGACCTGCCGTGTTCAGCGATGTGTTGGGCGCCCTGTATCATAAAGGGGTGCACGTCAATCTAATAAGTTACGTTGCCGGCCTTGGCGGGCGGGATGTACCGGCCCGGAGCATACGCCGGGTATACGAGCACTTGGAAAAGATAGCTTCGTCCGGCCGCGTAGACCGTATCCTCAACTACCTGGATCTGAGGGGGTGGCAATAATGGCGAGCTTAAGGGAACTCAGCCAAAAAGAAGTACTCTTTACCGGCGGCCACCGCCTGTGCGCCGGTTGCCCCGCGCCCATCGTGGTAAAGCAGGCCCTGCTCGCAGCTCCGCGGGCGCCCATTATAGTCCAGCCCACCTGCTGCCTGGAGATTTCCTCGGCCGTCTTCCCCTATACGGCCTGGAAGACACCCTACTATCACAACGCCTTCGAAAATGCCGCAGCCGTGGCCTCGGGCATTGAGGCGGCCGTCAAGGCCCTTAAGAAGAGGGGCAAGCTGGATGCCGGCAAGGACTACTACATTATCTGCATCGGCGGCGACGGCGGCACCTATGATATCGGCTTCCAGGCCCTTTCGGGCATGCTGGAGCGGGGGCACCGGGTGCTCTACATCTGCTACGACAACGGCGCCTACATGAACACCGGTATCCAGCGTTCCGGCGCCACCCCCTACGGCGCCTGGACCACCACCAGCCACGTAGGGGAGGCCCAAAAGGGTAAACAGCAGCACCGCAAAGACCTGGCCTGGATTGCCGCCGCCCACGGCGCCTACGTGGCCAATGCCTCCCTCCACAACTGGCGTGATTTCATGCGAAAAGTGGAGAAGGCCCTGAACTACGAGGGTTCCTCCTTTATTAACATCCAGGCTCCCTGCCCGCGCGGCTGGCGTTTCCCGGAAAATATGACCGTGGAAATTGCCCGCCTGGGCACCGAAACCTGCTTCTACCCCCTCTTTGAAGTGGAGGACCGGGGCCAGAAGTGGGTCATCAATTACACTCCCAAGAATAAGCTGCCCATAACGGAGTATCTGAAGCCCCAGGGCCGCTTCGCCCACTTCTTCCAGAAGGACAACGAATACCTTATCGAAGAATTCCAGGCGGAAGTGGACCGGCGCTGGGAACACCTGCAGCGCCTGGCAAAGATGAGCGCCGAATAGCGTCAGAAGGGGGGAGGCTGCCGCCTGCGGCGGTCTCCCGCCCTTTCTTGGTCTATTGGCTTGACCATAGGGTGGGCGGATGGGGCGGCTCAGGGCCGGAAGGAGTCCGGAGGCGAGAGAACCCCGGCCGTATAAACACCCACGCCCCGGTCTTCCCGGAGGGCCGTGTGGGGCCTTACGGGCGGGGGTGGCGGGGTCCTGTAAGTTTTGGTAAACTTATTAATCTTTTGAAGGGGTATGTGGTCAGGAAGCGGGGCCTTTTAGAAGACCCCGCCGGATTAGAGCGGGAGAATTCCCGGGAAGGAGGTCTGGCATGCTGGACCGCGACACCCTGTCTCAATTGGTGCGTATTGTGGGGGAGGGGAACGTACTGACCTCCGAAGTATCCTTGGCCACCTATATGTACGATGCAACCCTCCTTTACGGCAGGCCCGATGCCGTGGTCTTCGTTCAGAATGCCGAGGAGATAGCGGCCATCCTGAAACTGGCCAACGCAAAAAAGATTCCCGTAACCCCCCGGGGGGCCGGCATGGGGCTGAGCGGCGGCACCGTGCCCCACCGCGGAGGTATCGTAGTGGTCATGACCCGTATGAACCGCATCCTGGAAATAGACCCCATCAACCGGGTGGCCGTGGTGGAGCCAGGGGTTACCAATATGGAACTTCAGAAGGCCGTGGCCCCCTACGGGATGGTTTATATGCCCGACCCGGCCAGCC
Source organism: Peptococcaceae bacterium (assembly GCA_003509545.1). Lineage (GTDB taxonomy): Bacteria > Bacillota > DSM-521 > Neomoorellales > Neomoorellaceae > UBA12545. The sequence goes on along the minus strand of DOLC01000085.1, from coordinate 3,817 downwards.
AGAAGGTTTCCACCATGGGAGGCAACTTCGGTGAAAACGCCGGCGGCATGCGGGGGATCAAGTACGGGGTTACCAAGGACCACATCCTGGGCGTGGAACTCGTCTTGCCCACGGGCGATATTGTGCAGATAGGAGGAAAATGGGAGCCCATCGCGCCGGAACTTAATCTACTGGCCCTCCTTATCGGCTCCGAGGGCACTCTGGGAATAGCCACCAAGATAATCGTCCGCCTTACCCCCCACCCCCCGGCCATTAAGACCATGCTGGCCGTCTACAACACCCTGGAAGAGGCCGGTAATTCTGTATCCCAGATCATAGCCCACGGCATTATCCCGGCCACCCTGGAACTCATGGACAATAAGGTCATCCAGGCCGTGGAGGACTGGCTCCATATAGGCCTGCCCCTGGAGGCCGGCGCCGTGCTCCTCATCGAAGTGGACGGGTTCGAGGCCGGCCTGGACCGGCAGGCGGAAAAGATTATCGAGCTTTGCCGGGCCAACGGGGCCATAGACGTTAAGTTGGCGCGAAATGCTGCCGAGCGGGATAATTTATGGCTGGCTCGACGGACGGCCATCGGGGCCATTGCGCGCCTGCGCCCCTCCTACGACCTGGAGGACGCCACCGTTCCCCGCACGAGGCTGCCGGAAATGCTGCGGCGGGTGGCGGCCATAGCCGAAAAATATAACGTTCCCATCGGGATGCTGGCCCATGCCGGGGACGGGAACCTCCATCCCCTGGTACTCTTTGATGAAAGGGACCAGGAGGAGATGGAGCGGGTCCACAAGACGAGGGGAGAGATATTTAAGGCCGCCCTGGACCTGGGCGGGACCCTCTCCGGGGAGCACGGCATCGGCCTGGCCAAACTGGATTTTATGCCCCTGGCCTTTACGGAGGTCGATCTGGACTTTATGCGGCGGGAGCGCCGGGCCTTCGATCCCAATGGGGTCCTTAACGCCGGAAAATTCATACCCGAGGCTTAAGTTTGGCAAGACCGGGGGGGGTTAAAAACATGGAGGCCAAATTCATTAAGGAACTGGCAAACCTTCTGGGACCGGAGCACGTTACAGAGGACCCGGCCGTGCGGCGGCAGGCAGCCGTGGGAGGGGATTATCTGCCCGACGTGGTGGTGTACCCGGCCGACGGCGAGGAGGTGGCCCGGGTAGTCCGCCTGGCCAACGAGGAGGGAGTGGCCGTCATTCCCTGGGGAGCCGGGCTGCATGCTCGGCGCGGGCTCCTTCCCTACAAGGGTGGTATAGCCCTGAGGCTTACCCGGCTGCAGAAGATCCTCGAATTCGACCGGGATAACCAGACGGCGTGGGTGGAGACGGGGCGGTCCCTGTCGTCCTTAAATGAGGTCTTTCGGACGGGGCGCCTCTTTTTACCCCCGGACCCCCTGGAGGGAGGGGACTGCACCCTGGGAGGATGTATTGCCGCCAATGCTGCGGGTCCCCGCAAACTGGGCTACGGCACCACCAAGGACTACCTCCTGGGGCTGGAAATTGTTTCCCCCACGGGGGAAATCGTCCGCACAGGAGGGAAAACGGTCAAGAACGTTCAGGATTACGATAACACCCGTTTCCTGGCCGGGTCCTGGGGTTCCCTGGGGGTGGTCACCAAGGCCATGGTTAAACTGAAGCCCTTGCCGGAAAAGGAAGTCCCCCTTTGCCTGGGATTTCCTCGCCTGGAAGAAGCCTGCGAGGCGGCCTTCAACATGCGGCAGGAGTTGGGTCCCGTGGCCCTGGAGCTAATGGACGCCGTCCTCATGGAGGCCCTGCAGGAATCCGGTCATCCTCTGCCGGTGCGGGGCGAGGCGTGCCTCTTGGCGGCCTTTGCCGGTTTTACCGAGGCGGTGGATTGGCAGGTAGATCAAGTCCGGGCTAAGTACGGGCAGGCGGCCGAGGTGGTGGAGGCCGGCGAGGACGAGGCCGCAACCCTCTGGGAAGCCCGGCGCCAGGCGTGGAGGGCCATGGGCGGCGAGGAGGGGGCCATTCTGGGGAGCGCTTCCCTTCCCTTCACGGCTACGGGGAAGTTTGTCCAGGAAGCCCGCTCCTTGTTCCTCTCTGGGCAGCAGAAGGCGGCCCTGGCGGCCCACTTCGGCAACGGTCACGTTCACGTCTTCCTTAAACACCCACCATCCCATTACGAGGCGGTGGGGGAGGTCCTTGGCCGGCTACAGGATCTGGCGGCGGGAGCCGGAGGCCTTTTCCTCGTGGAAAACATTAATGATCTGGCCATGGTCCGCCGGTGGGTGGAGGGCCGCGGTCCGGCCCTCATCCCCCTCCTGCGGAGGATCAAAGAAGCCCTGGACCCCCGCCGGGTGTTAACCCCCAACAGCAAAGTGCTGGCCTATGTGCTGGACGCTGCCGGGGCTACCGAAACTGCGGGGTAGGAAAGGAGAGGCGAGGATGGTTAGAGCTCTGCGCGACATGATGGAAGAAGTGGTACGCTGCAACAAGTGCGGGTTTTGCCAGGAGGTTTGCCCCACTTACAAGGCCACTGGGGAGGAGTTCTCCGTGGCCCGCGGCCGTAACCGCCTGATCCGCCTGTCCTTGGAAGGCACCTTCGACCTGACCCGTAGCCCGGAGATCAACCACCACATCTATTCCTGTCTCCTCTGCGGGGCCTGCGTCAATGCCTGTCCCTCATCCGTCCTTACGGATACCCTCGTAAAAGCGGCCCGGGTGGAGATCACCAGGGCCAAGGGGCAGCCCTTCCCCTTGCGCTTCGCCTTGAGGGGCGTCCTGGCCGATCAGCGACGTCTAAGCCTGGGGGCCAAGGCCCTCCGGTTCTACCAGCGGAGCGGGGCCCGCTGGCTGGCCCGCCAGATAGGTTTCCTCAAGCTGCTGGGCGCCCTGGGCAAGGCCGAGGGGCTGTTGCCCGACGTGCCCGGTTATACCCTGCGCCAGCGCCTGCCCCAGCTCCTCAAGCCGCCGGCCCGTCCCCGGCACAGGGTGGCCTACTTTGCCGGCTGCGTAATCAACAACTTCTTTCCTGCCATCGGCGAGGCCACCCTCCGGGTGCTGCAGCATAACGGCTGTGAAGTGATAGTACCCCCTACCGGCTGCTGCGGGATACCCCACGAGGCCTACGGCGACACTGATACCCTTTTGCGCCTGGCCCGGCAGAATCTGGAGGTCTTTAAACAACATCAGGTGGAAGCCATCATTACCGACTGCGCCTCCTGCGCCCATGGGCTCCACAACTACGCCGAGCTCCTGGGGGACGATCCCGAGTACGGCCCCCTGGCCCGGGAAACGGCCGCCAAAATAAAAGATGCCGTGGCCTACCTGGCGGAGATAGGCATAAGGGATGATATGGGCGCCCTGGATATTACGGTCACCTATCACGATCCCTGCCACGCAGTGCGCGGGCTCAAGCTCAAGCAGCAGCCCCGGCAGATCTTGAACAGCATTCCGGGCGTCCGCTTCGTAGAAATGAACGAAGCTGACTGGTGCTGCGGCGGGGCCGGCTCCTATAACGTTACCCATTACGACCTGTCCCGCCGGATCCTGGAACGCAAAATGAATAATTTCCGCCGCACCGGCGCCCAGTACCTGGCCACCGCTTGCCCAGCCTGCCTCCTACAACTGGCCCACGGTCTTAAGGTCCAGGGCCTGCCGGGCAAGGCCGTTCACCTTATCCAACTGCTGGACCAGGCCTACCAGAAAGCATAAAAAGGATAAGACACCCATGCCGCTAACGCGGCACCATCATTAAGGATGAAAAGAACGGGCCGGCATTTGTTTGGAGCAAGCGTTGGGTCCGAGGGGCCCAGCAGCCTTGGCGAAGCCGGGGAGCGAGGGCGGGGCCGAGGACA
>DOLC01000086.1:4550-9501 GCA_003509545.1 Peptococcaceae bacterium | reverse complement strand
AGAGAAGTTATTTTCGGGGTAGAGGAATATTTCAAGCTTGGATGGGAGGCGGTACTTCAGGTTCTCGCGTCTTGCACAGACGGCGTTACGATGTGGTATAATCTACCTTGAGCTTTTACTGATAGTTGTTCATTCCTTTACCCAAGGGAGGCCGGCGGTAAGCAAACGGTATGGGCACTAGAGGGCAGGATTTAATCGGCTGGTTTTGCAGTTATACCCCGGTGGAACTTATCCGGGCCCTGGGATTGATCCCCCGGCGCTTGTTGCCCCCGCCCGGCAAAACCCCCAGGGCCGACACCTACTTTACCGGGAATCTATGTCCCTATGTTAAGGCCATCCTCGAGAACGCCCTGGTTGGAGAATTCCCCGCCCTGGCCGGCGTCGTTTTTGTGGCCTCCTGCAACTCCATGATCCATCTTAGCAATATCTGGCGCTCCCTTAAACTGTCCCGGGGAGTATGGGTTCTGGATGTGCCCCGGCGGGGGGATTCCGTGGCGGTGCACTACTGGGCACGGCGCCTGAAAGACCTGGGAGGGGAGTTGTCCGCCTTTTTTAACCGCCCCTTGGAAGAAGGGGCTTTGTGGCGGGCCTTAGAGGAAGAAAGTCCGGGTTGCCGCCTGGAAAGGCCTGCCGGGGGACACGAGCCTTCCCGGCCGCGCCTCCTCCTCGTGGGAAGCGTGTTGCCCGACGTCCTCCGGGACATGGTAGAGGAGGCGGGGATGTCGGTGGCCTACGAGGATGCCTGTAACGCCGGGCGGCTGGTGGAAAACGTAAATTTGACCCGGACGGAGGAATTTGCGGGGTCCGACCCCTACCTTTCCCTGGCCCGACGGTACCTGTACAAACCGCCCTGTCCCCGTATGGTGGCCGACAGGGACCGGCGGAGGGCTTATTTGCGGGAGGTTGTGAAGACCCACCGGGTTCAAGGGGCGGTTTACCACGCCATGAAGTTCTGCGACCTGGCCATGGTAGATTTTGCCCTGGTGAAGGACGAGCTGGAAGGGATGGGCATCCCCGTGCTGAAACTGGAAGGGGACTATACGTGCGGCAACCGGGGCCAGTGGGCCACCCGCCTCGAGGCCCTGCGGGAGATGCTGTGAGGAGTGGAAGCCTTGGACCTGTACCCGAAGCTGCGCTCGGCCCTGGCAGAACCCTTAAAGCGCAGGGCCCTTCATTCGCCCCTGGTAATAAAACTGGTGCGGCAGATCCTGTCCGCCCAGAAGCGGGCTTTCCCCTGGGAGGCCTCCCACCTGCTGGCCCTCAAGGCCATCGACCAGGCGGCCGATGCTTTCTTAGGCCGCGGCCCGGTGGTGTGGCATAATGTGTTCTTCCCCACCGAACTCCTTTACGGCCTGGGGGTTGTGCCCTTTGCGCCGGAGGCGGCCGCGGCGGCGGCCGTGGGCCTGGGTCTGGTGGATGAAGCCTTCCGGGCGGCCGACGGCCGTTGGTTCGGCACTGACGGGTGTTCCTTCCACCGGCTGGCCCTGGGCTGCGAAGTGGCGGGCTACTTTCCCCGGCCCCAGGCGGTTGTCTGCACCTCGCACTTATGCGATATAGCTCCCCAGTCCCTGGCCCTGACGGCCGCCCGTCACGACATACCTTTTCACCTGTTGGACGTCCCCCAGAGGGCCGGCCCGGAGGAAACCCGCTACGTTGCCCGCCAGCTGAAGGAAATGTTTTTCTCCCTGGCCGAGGGCCTGAGGAAAGAACCGGACACGGAAAGGCTGGCAGAGGCCCTGCGGCGGTCCAACGAGGCCAGGGAGGGCCTGCTGCGGGTGTCCCGGCTACGACGCGAACCTCCAGCGGTCATCCGGGGGGACGAGGCCCACGGGTTTCTTTATATTATGTTAACCAGCTTCGGCTCTCCTTGGGCAGCGGTAGTATACGATAAGTGGTATGAAGAATTAAAAAGGCGCCGGGAGCAGGGCCGCTGGGCGGTCCCCCGGGAGAAGATCCGCCTCCTTTGGCTACACTTGCGGCCGTACTATGCCAACGATATCTTTAAAATCCTGGAGCATGAGGGCGGTGCGGTGGTAGTCTTTGAAGAGATGAACCACGTGTACTGGGATGAACTGGATCCCCGGCATCCCTTTTTAAGCCTGGCCCGCAAAGTGCTGAGCCACCATGGCTTGGGCCCCCTGGAGGGGCGCCTCGGGGCCGTTAAGGGGATGGTGGAAGATTTCGGGGTGCAGGGGGTGGTCCACTTCGCCCACTGGGGCTGCCGCCAGAGCACGGCGGGAGCAGCCCTTATACAGCAGGCCCTGCGGGAACAGGGCATTGCTTTTTTAAACCTGGACGGCGACTGTGTGGACCGACAGAAATATGCTCCGGGGGCCGTGCGCACGCGGCTGGAAGGCTTCTTGGAATTGTTGGGCTAGAATTGGCGGCCGCGGCAGAAAGTTTGGAGGCAAAACATGGAGGAGGTAAGGCGCCGGTGACTGTTACGGCAGGACTGGACTTGGGCTCCCTTTCCACCAAGGCGGCCATCGTCGAGGACGGGAAACTTGTATCCTTTGCCGTGCTGCCTACCGGCCGGGGAGGGGCCCCGGTGGCCGAGAGGGCCCTGGAAGAAGCCCTGGCCAGGGCGGGTTTGAAGAGGAGCGATGTTGACAGTATCGTGGCCACCGGTTACGGCCGCATAAGCGTACCCTTTGCCCACCGCCGGGTGACGGAGATAACCTGCCACGCCCGGGGTGTTTATCATTTATGGCCGGATACGGCTACGGTGATAGACATCGGGGGGCAGGACAGCAAGGTTATACGGCTGGGGCCGGGCGGCAAGGTCGTGGACTTTGTGATGAATGAGAAATGTTCAGCCGGAACCGGCCGGTTTTTGGAGGTCATGGCCCGGGCCCTGGAGGTGAACATCGAAGAGATGGGAGAACTCTCCCTAAAGGCCCGTAAAGGAGCGGCTATAAGCAATACATGTACGGTCTTCGCAGAGTCCGAAGTGGTATCCCTTCTGGCCGAAGGCAGGCCGGTGGAAGAGATAATCCGGGGCCTCCATGAGGCAGTAGCCGAAAGGGTGGTATCCATGGCCGAGAGGGTGGGCTGGCAGGAACCCGTGGCCATGACCGGTGGCGTGGCCAAGAATCTCGGAGTGGTGAGGAGCCTGGAAGAGAGATTGGGCGTCTCCCTGCGCCTGCCGGAAGAACCCCAGATCATGGGGGCTTTGGGTGCCGCCCTCCTGGCCGCCGAAGTTTAAAAGAGGCCGGGCGCAGGCGGGAGGCAAAATATCGCGCAGCGGCAGGATTCTGGGCAGCCGTGTGGAATATGTTAAGTTGTTCACCGGGGATTTTAGGACGGGAGGACGGCAGGATGAAATTCGTCGTTTTAGGCCTTTATATCGCCGCCATGGTGCTGATAGGGTTTTTTAGTCTGAGGCGCTCCCGGGATGTCGGAGGCTTTTTTTTGGGTAATCGCACCATCGGTCCCTGGATTTCGGCCTTCGCCTACGGCACCACTTATTTTTCCGCGGTAATCTTCATCGGCTACGCGGGCAAGGTAGGATGGAGTTTCGGGCTATCGGGCTTGTGGATCGCCCTGGGCAATGCCTTAGTGGGAACCCTCCTCGCCTGGAAGGTTTTGGCGCGGCCCACCCGGGCCATGACGGTACGGCTTAACGCCATGACCATGCCGGAGTTTTTGGCCGCCCGTTATGATAGCCCTAACTTCAGGACGGCGGCGGCCCTTCTCATTTTTATCTTTTTAGTTCCCTATTCTGCTTCGGTCTACCTGGGCCTGAGCTATCTCTTCGAGCAGGTCTTTCACCTGGACTTTCACCTGGCCCTGTTTATGATGGCCGGGCTCACCGCCCTTTATCTGGTCCTGGGCGGCTATTTTGCGGTTACCCTTACCGATTTTATCCAGGGCCTGGTAATGCTGTTGGGAGTGGCCCTGCTTATTTTTTACGTGGTCACCAGCGAGCCGGTGGGCGGCTTGAGGCAGGGGCTCGAAGGTTTGCGGGCCATTGACCCCCTGCTGGCCTCCCCGCTCGGGCCCGACTGGGTGGCCCTCCTCTCCCTCGTCGTCCTGACCAGCCTAGGGCCCTGGGGGCTCCCCCAGATGGTCCAGAAGTTTTACGCCATCAAGGATGAGGCCTCCATCCGGTCGGCCACCGTCGTCTCCACCCTCTTTGCCCTGGTCATTGCCTCTGGCGCTTATTTTACCGGTGCCTTCGGCCGCCTGTTCTTCAATAACCAGATGCCCCTTTTAAACGGGAACCCCAACCCTGACTTGATTATGCCCTTGCTCGTGGACCGGTTCCTGCCGGACGGCGTGGGGCTCCTCCTCCTTCTCCTGGTGTTGGCTGCGTCCATGTCCACCCTGGCTTCCCTGGTATTGGTCTCCAGCTCGGCCGTGGCCATAGACCTCCTCCAGGGAGCGGCGCCGCAAATTTCGCGCAGGGCGGTGCTTTTCTGGCTCCGCCTGTTATGCGTTGTTTTTATCGGGCTGTCCGTTTACATCGCCTTGAAGCCTACCATCATCCTGGTGCTTATGTCCCTTTCCTGGGGCACGGTGGCCGGCGGGTTCCTGGCGCCCTACCTCTACGGCCTCTACTGGCGCCGGACCACTAAGGCGGGCGCCTGGGCGGGGATGCTGACGGGAGTATCCCTCTCCCTGGGGCTTTCCCTTTACTACCGCCTTGATGGCGGGCTGATCCCCCTCATCGGCTCTCTGGCCATGATCGTTCCCCTGGCCGTAGTTCCCCTGGTGAGTCTCCTCACCCCTGCCTTTTCCCGGGAACATTTGAAGCGGGTTTTCGGGGAAGACATCCATGCCGCCGGGCGGCACCAGCAGAAGGATGAAAACAACGAGCCGGCATTTCTCCCCTGCGAGCGATTTGGTCCGAGCGGATGAGCAGCCTTGGCGAAGCCGTGGAGCGAGGGCGGGGCCGAGGACAGGAAGTCCGAGGCCGGCCTCTGAAGCAAGGATGCTGAATAGGCCGGGA
>DOLC01000086.1:0-4356 GCA_003509545.1 Peptococcaceae bacterium | reverse complement strand
GAGCGAGGGCGGGGCCGAGGACAGGAAGTCCGAGGCCGGCCTCTGAAGCAAGGATGCTGAATAGGCCGGGAACCCCGCCTGAGCCCGAGGCTGAGCCTTAGGCTGATCCGCGAGGACCACTTAGCGAGCGAAAACAATGCCGGCCTGGAGAGAAGTTATTTTCGGGGAAGAGCCGGGCGGGCCTTCGCCGGCCCTGGGAGGCATTGCGGCCCGCAGCTCGTCGACCGGTATTGATTAACATAAAATTCGAGGTGGAATTTTGCCGTTGAGGAAGGATAGTTATGATCTGGGATCCGACCAACGAATGCCGCCCGCGGGCGGAGATCAGGGCCTTGCAGCTGGAGCGGCTCCAAGCCCTGGTGCAGTACGTTTACGAGCGAGTACCCTTTTACCGGCAGGCCATGGACGAAAGGGGAGTGCGCCCGAGCGACATCCGCACCCTGGAGGACGTCCGCCTTTTGCCCATGACCACCAAAGAGGATTTTCGCCGCCATTATCCCTTCGGCCTGTTCGCCGTTCCCCTCAAGGAGGTGGTGCGCCTCCACGCCTCTTCCGGCACCACCGGCAAGCCGGTGGTGGTGGGCTATACCCGCCGCGATATGGAGACGTGGACGGAAGTGGTAGCCCGTGTGGTGACGTGCGCCGGGGTAGAGGCGGGGGATGTGGCCCAGGTGGTGTTCAGCTACGGCCTTTTCACCGGCGGCTTCGGACTCCATTACGGCCTGGAGCGGGTGGGGGCCACTGTGGTTCCCGCGGCGGCCGGCAATTCCAAGAGGCACATCATGCTTATGCAGGACTTCGGAACCACCGTCCTGGTGGGTACTCCTTCCTATGTGCTCCACCTGGCGGAGGTGGCCGAGGAAGAGGGAATAGATCCGCGTTCCCTCCCGGTTCGCCTCGGGCTTTTCGGGGGCGAGGCCTCCAGCCGGGAGATGCTCCAGGAAATCGAGCGCCGGTGGGGTATGCTGGCCACGGATAACTACGGCCTGTCGGAGGTGATGGGCCCGGGAGTCTCCGGGGAGTGCCGGTACCAGGACGGCCAGCACATCGCCGAGGACCATTTCCTGGTCGAGATCCTGGACCCGGCCACCGGAGAGCCGTGCCCGCCCGGGGTGCCTGGTGAAGTTGTCATTACCACCCTGACCAAAGAAGCGGTTCCCGTCCTGCGCTATCGCACGCGAGATATATCCTTCATCAATTACGAACCCTGCCGCTGCGGGCGTACCCTGGCCCGCCTGGGCAAGATCCAGGGTCGCACCGATGATATGCTTATCATCCGGGGTATCAACGTCTTCCCCTCCCAGGTAGAGAGCGTCCTAATGGAAATCGAAGGGATAACACCCCACTATCAGCTGGTGGTTTCCCGCCGCGGCTTCCTGGACGAGCTGGAAGTGAGGGTGGAGGTGGATGAGCGTTTCTTTACCGACCGCTTCCGGGAACTGGAGGAATTGGAGGAGAAGGTGGCGGAGCGGCTCTATACGGTCCTGCAGCTTAAGGCCCGGGTGCGGTTGGTGGAGCCCCACTCCATAGAGCGCAGCGAAGGCAAGGCCCGAAGGGTGATAGATTTAAGGAAATAGAATTTAAGGTGGCGGCGGGGTCCGGGCCGACCGGCCCTTCTTTTTTCGCCTCTTTTCTTGTGACCCCGCAAGGTCGGCGGGGACAGGCAGGAATTCCGGCCGGCGGTGGCGAAATAGCACCAGGGCCTGAATCAAGGAGGCAACCTAGAAGGCGCCTGCTTTAACGGGTTGTATAGAGGGGAGAGAAGGAGAAGCTATGCAGGAGCTTATGCTGGGCAATCACGCCGTAGCCCGGGGAGCCTGGGAGGCGGGCGTGCGGGTGGCCGCAGCCTATCCGGGCACCCCTAGCACGGAAATCGTCGAAGCTTTGGCCAGGTATCCGGAAGTATATGCCGAATGGTCGGTGAACGAAAAGGTGGCCCTGGAAGTGGCCATCGGTTCCGCCATCGCCGGGGGGAGGGCCCTGGCTGCCATGAAGCATGTGGGAGTCAATGTGGCCGCCGACCCACTTATGACCTTGGCCTACACCGGGGTCCATGCCGGCCTGGTACTGGTTTCCGCCGACGATCCCAACCTTTACAGTTCCCAGAACGAACAGGACAACCGCTTTTACGCCCGTTTCGCTCAGATCCCCTGTCTGGAGCCCTCCGACAGCCGGGAAGCCAAGGAAATGGTCAAGGAGGCCTTTGTATTAAGCGAAACCTTTGATACACCGGTAATGCTGCGCCTGACCACCCGGGTGGCCCATTCCCAGAGCCTGGTGGAACTGGGAGAGCGTCAGGAGATACCCCTCCGGGAGTATGTCAAGGCGCCGGCCAAATATGTAATGCTGCCCGCCCACGGTCGCGAGCGCCACAAGGCGGTGGAAGAGAGGCGCCGCCGGCTGGAGGAGTACGTGGAGACGGCGCCTTGGAACCGGGTGGAGTGGGGCGACCGGCGGGTGGGGGTTATTACCTCGGGGATAGCTTACCACTATGTTAAGGAGAGTTTACCCGGGGTCTCGGTTTTGAAATTGGGCCTCTCCTATTCCCTGCCGGCACGGTTGATCCGCGATTTCATCTCTGCGGTGGAAGTATGCTATGTGGTAGAAGAGCTGGAACCCTTCCTGGAAGACCAGATCCGGGCCTGGGGCCTAAAGATTACTGGCAAGGAGCTTATACCGCGGGTAGGGGAGCTTAGCCCCCGTATCGTGGCCGAAGGCATAGGGAGGAGAGTTGCAGAGGTGGACTCCTCCCTGGTGAATCCGGCCCTGCTGGAAGAGCCCGCCTTTAAGCCGGCGATGGGCCTGCCTGGCCGGCCGCCCCTGATGTGCCCCGGCTGTCCCCACCGCGGTGTGTTTTATACCCTGCGGGAATTGGGCCTGACGGTGGCCGGGGATATCGGCTGCTATACCCTGGGCGCCTCGCCGCCCCTTAATTCCATGGATACCTGCATTTGCATGGGGGCCAGTGTGAGCGTGGCCCTGGGGATGGAAAAGGCCCGGGGAGGGGAATTTGCCCGCCGTCTGGTGTCGGTTATCGGCGATTCCACCTTTCTGCACTCCGGCATGACCGGGCTTTTGGATATGGTCTACAACCGGGGAACCGGTACCCTTATTATTCTGGATAACGGCACCACGGCCATGACCGGCCACCAGGATCACCCGGGGACCGGTTTTACTGCCGCCCACGACCCCACCATTAAGGCCGATCTGGAACAGGTGGTCCGGGGCCTGGGGGTTAAACGGGTGAGGGTGGTGGACCCTTACAACCTGGAAGAAACCAGGCAGGCCGTGGCCGAGGAGACGTCGGTCCCGGAGCCTTCGGTCATCATCGCCCGCAGGAAATGCGCCCTTCTCACCGGGCGGAGCGGGATCTACCAGGTAGAAAGGGATGCCTGCGCGGCCTGCGGCTCCTGTCTGGAGCTGGGCTGCCCGGCCCTTTCCATGGACGAAGAAGGGGCCCTCATCGACCAGGTGCAGTGCAACGGGTGCGGGCTGTGCAGCCAGGTATGCCCGGCGGAAGCCATAGTAAAGGTAGGTGCCGGTAATGAATAGGGAGGTAACCAGCGTTCTCTTAGCAGGTGTAGGGGGCCAGGGCACGGTGCTGGCCGGCCGGGTCTTGGCGAGGGCCGCCATGTCCCTGGGCGGTGAGGTGAAGGTGTCTGACATACACGGCATGGCCCAGAGGGGCGGGAGCGTGGTCACCCAGGTCCGCTTCGGTCTCCGGGTATGGGCCCCGGTGGTGGAAACGGGCACCGCGGATTACCTGGTGGCCTTCGAAAAGCTGGAGGCCTGCCGCTGGCTGCCCTACCTGCGGGCAGACGGACGGCTTATCGTCAACAACCAGGAGATACCCCCCCTCCCGGTCCTGACGGGTGCGGCGGTTTACCCGCCGAACCTGGTGGCGGAAATGAAAAAAAGGGTGAAGCACGTCCGGGTGGTCGAGGCCCTGGATCTTGCCCGGCAGGCGGGGAACGTGAAGACCCTCAATATGGTCCTCATGGGCGTCCTGGCCAGGTACCTGCCTATAGACCGGGGGGCTTGGGAAGAAGCCCTAGCGGAATCTGTGCCGGAGAGATTCCTGGAAGTGAACAAAAGGGCCTTCCAACTGGGTTGGGAGGCCGCCCCCTGAAACTGGGCGGCCTCTACCTCGAAAATAACTTCTCTCCACGCTGGCATTGTTTTTGCTCGCTAAGTGGTCCTCCCGATCAGCCTACGGCTTAAGCCTCGGGCTCGGGCGGGGTTCCCGGCCTATTCAGCATCCTCGCTTCAGAGGCCGGCCTCGGACTTCCTGTCCTCGGCCCCGCCCTCCCTCCTCGGCTTCGCCAAGGCTGAGATCGGAAGAGCGTCGTGTAGGGA
>DOLC01000096.1:13918-22970 GCA_003509545.1 Peptococcaceae bacterium | reverse complement strand
AAGCTTGGCCCGAGGGCATGTATCCTTGCGGCCGGCAACTGAGGCAGGATGCTTAAATCCTGCCGGGAAGCCTGCCTTAAGCCTTTAAGCCAAGCAAAAGTCCTGCCCGCGAGGGAGGCCTTTGCGAGCGAAAGCCAAGCAGGCCGGGATCAAAAGTGGAGATATGTCAGCCTCGAACATGTTTGCCCCTTTTACCCCGAAAATAGCTTCTATCCGGGCCGGCATTGTTTTTGTTTGCATGCCGGTTTTATTCTGCGGCCCGCCCGGAGGTTCTGGGGCCGAAGGGGGAGACTTCCGGCCAGCAAGATGAATAAGATAAAGGCTTCGGCTTTTTGGTCGGTAAGCCTTGCATGGAAGGCGGGAAAATAATAAATTGGTAACAGAATAAAATTTTACGTTTGTAAAGCAGGGAGGGGTGTTAGGGGTGGCGGAGATTTTTGATAAAAAGGCCTTAGATTATGACGAATGGTATAAGACACCCAAAGGTAGGTGGGTCGACCGAATCGAAAAGGAAGCCATTTACGAATATTTGCAACCCCGGAGCGGTATGGAAATCCTGGACATCGGCTGCGGCACCGGAAACTTTTCCATAGAACTGGCGCGCCTGGGTGCGCGGGTAACCGGTATCGATGTATCGGAGCCTATGTTAGAGAAGGCGCGGGAAAAGGCGGCCCGAGAGGGGGTGACGGTGCGTTTTCTGCGGGCCGATGCGCGCCGACTTCCCTTTGAGGAAGGAACCTTTGATGCCGTCGTTTCCGTTACCGCCCTGGAATTCGTTACGGATTTGAGGGCGGCCCTGCAGGAGGCCTATCGGGTTTTGCGGGCCGGGGGAAGACTGGTAGTAGGGGTCATCGGGGGCAACAGCGCCTGGAGCCGTTACTACGAGGACAAGGCGGCTCGGGAACCCGACAGCCTCTTCCGCTGGGCCCGTTTTCCTACCCTGGAAGAACTCCTGGCTGCTATGCCCGGCAGAGAAGTGCAGGGCCGGTCGGTGCTCTTTGTACCCCCTGATTTTGATTTTACCAGGGAAGAGGAAGCCCGTGTCCTGGAAGAGGAGGCCCGGCGTGCGGGCAGGACGGATGGTGGCTTTATTTGCGCCGCGTCCTTAAAGTGAGGCCTAAAGCGGGGGGTTAAGCCATTCTTACGTATCGCCACGTTTTGCGTAGAGGTCTGCCTTGGCTTGCAAGCGAGCGAGCAAGCCTTCGCGGCTGCCAAACTTCACGAAAGCTGAAACCGGAGGCGGACCCAAAGTCGCTAGAGCCTTGCGGTCGGCAACTGAGCCGCGTGTCGAATTTGCCGGGAAGTCCGCCTCAAGCTCTGAGGCTGAGTGATAGTTTGGCCCGCGAGGGTTTCAGGAGCGAGCGAAAGCCAAGCAGGCCTAAGCTCGAAGGTGGGGATACGCCAGGTGAGCCACATTTCGACCCTCAGGAGGGTGATCTATGATGCTGGCCTGCGAGGCGGCCCTCTATCCCCTGGGGACGGCCCATTACTCGCGAATTATCAAAGAGGCCCTGGCCGCGGTGCCTGTGGGGAAGGTCGAGTTGGAGGTTGGCTCCATGAGCACCGTCATCCGGGGGGAAGACGACGAAGTATGGAAGGCAGTACGCCTTCTGTTTGAGGTGGCGGCGAAGTCCGGGGATGTCGTCATGGTCCTCACGGTGTCCAATCGCTGCGGTTGCCGGTGAAAAATTGCGGGATAAATTTTCTTTCTTTTTGTTGGGGATTATGCTAAAATAAGCTTAACGAAATGAAATAGAGGAGTCTCCGAGCCAGTAGGCCTAAGGCCGATTTCGGGGCTATGGTCGCTGGCCTCCCGCCCCAGGTGGGCGGCGACGGGGTGGGCCGGGAAACCGGCCTGCCTCCCGGCATGGGAAAGGAGCTTCGTTGACGAGGCACCCATCCGGGTGCCTTTATATATAACATAACCTTTGACCGGATGGGACCGGGGAGGGGAGTTAACGTGAGCAGTGAAGAAATTCTGGCAGCCGTCAAGGAGGCCGCAGCCCGCCACCAGGGCAAACTGCCCTGCGCAGTGGCCCAGGAGCTGGCCAGGAAATTGGGAGTACCCATGCTGGCCATAGGGCAGGCGGCCAACGAACTGCAGATCAAGATCAGCAGCTGCCAGCTAGGTTGTTTCAAGTAGGATGGGAGAGAAGCCCATGGAATTTTTCCAGGTGGTTACCCTACCCGAAGCGAGGAAAAAGCTGGCGGAATGCTGGCCCTCCATGCGGCGCGAAGCTGCGGTGCTAGATTTGACCGAAGCCCTGGGCCGGGAACTGGCCGAAGATGTCATATCACGGGAGGAGGTTCCAGGTTTTTCCCGGGCTACCGTAGACGGTTTTGCGGTGAGGTCCGGTGACACCTTTGGTGCCGGCGAGGCCAGCCCGGTGACGCTCCGGCTTAAGGGAGAGGTTGTTACGGGCCGGCCTGCGGAAGTGGCGGTCGGGCATAGGGAAGCAGTAGCCATAAGTACCGGGGGGATGCTGCCGGCGGGCGCCGATGCAGTGATCATGTTGGAGCATACCGAAGAACTACCGGGCGGCTTCTTAAATGTTCTGCGGCCGGTGGCCCCTGGAGAAAACGTCATGGGCCGGGGAGAAGACGTCGGTCAGGGAGAGGTGATACTGGGGGCCGGCCACCGGCTGCGGCCCCAGGACATAGGGGTGCTGGCAGCCCTGGGCTACAATCGTATAAGGGTGTGGGAACCCTGGCGGGTAGGCATTATGACTACGGGGAACGAAATCGTTCCGCCGGAAGCCCGGCCGGGTCCGGGCCAGGTGCGGGATATCAATTCTTATACGTTATACGCCCAGGTGCAGGCCTTGGGAGGTCGGCCCCGGCTCTATGGTATAGTTCCCGACGACTTAAGGCTCCTGGGGGAACGCTTTTCCCAGGCCTTGGAGGAGAACAATGTGGTGTTACTTTCCGGGGGTAGTTCGGTAGGGACGCGGGACTTAACCGTGCAACTGCTGGCCGCGTGGGGCTCCGAAAGGATCCTTTTTCACGGCGTATCCATCCGTCCCGGCAAGCCCACCCTGGCGGCCTTTATCGAGGGGAAAATGGTCTTCGGCCTGCCGGGCCACCCTGTTTCCGCTATGGTTTCCTTTGACCTCCTGGTGGGCCCTCTATTGCGTTACGGTCGCTACAAGGAGCCGGCAGAGGAACCGGTGGTGGAAGCCGTCTTGAGCAGGAATGTTTCTTCTGATGCCGGCCGCGATGACTATGTGCGGGTGAGGCTGGTAGACGGCGGCGGAGACGGTCTCCTGGCTGTTCCCATAGTCGGCAAGTCAGGCTTGATTTCTACCATGGTGAAGGCCGACGGGGTGGTCATCATTCCGGCCGGCAAGGAAGGGCTGGAAGCAGGCAACCGGGTTGAGGTGCGCCTCTTTGACTGAATCCGGTCGTTGCTTTGGGGGAATAGACACCTCCAGGCGCGGACGGCCGGGAAAAGGGCCGGAGGAAGGCTAGGCAGCCGGGCTCCTCCGGAGATTTCCAAGGGAAAGGTAGGGGGGCATTATATTGCAGCGGGTAAAGGTTTTTCTGGATAACCGTCCCTGGCAGGAAGCCCTGGAGGAGTACAGGGAGGTTCTGCGCAGGGCGGGATCTCTAGCACCTGGCCGGGGAGAGAAACAGCCCACCCGCACGGCCCTGGGAAGGGTCACGTCCGAACCGGTTTACGCCGTCCTGTCCTCGCCCCATTATGCCGGAGCGGCCATGGACGGAGTCGCCGTGAAGGCGGAAGATACCTTCGGCGCCTCAGAGGAAGCCCCGCGGAGGATGAGGCTGGGCGAAGAGGCGGTAGTAGTGGATACCGGGGATCCCCTGCCTCCGGGATGCGACGCCGTGATTATGCTGGAGCACCTGAATTTCCCGGAAGAGGGAGTGGTGGAGATCCGTTCGCCCGCCGTTCCCTGGCAGCATGTCCGGCAGCCGGGAGAGGACATACTGGCCGGGGAAATGCTGCTCCCCGCCAATCATCGATTGCGGCCCGTGGATCTGGGTCTCCTGCTGTCCGCCGGCGTGGTGGAAGTTGCGGTCTATCCCCGGCCGCGGGTGGCAATCCTGCCTACCGGCAGCGAGCTGGTGGACCCCAATCCCCATCCCCTGCCGGGGCAGATCCTCGATTCTAACAGCGCTATGTTGGCGGGAATGGTGCAGGAATGGGGGGGAGACCCGGAAGTCTTTCCCATAACCCCTGATGATTACGATCTCCTAAAGGCTAGGCTCCGAGCGGCCCTGGAGACGGCGGACATGGTGCTGATCAATGCCGGCTCTTCGGCCGGGAGGGAGGATTATACGGCCCGGTTGATAGCCGAATTGGGCCGGGTTTTGACCCATGGGGTGGCCACCCGGCCGGGCAAACCGGCAATCTTGGGGGTTATAGAGGGGAAGCCGGTGATAGGGATACCGGGATACCCCGTTTCCGCCGCCTTGTGCGCCGACCTTTTCGTCCGGCCCCTCCTCTACGAAAAGCAGGGGTTGCCGGTTCCCCGGCGGGCTATCTCCCGGGCGGTATTGAACCGCAAGATCCCGTCCGCCCTGGGAAGGGAGGATTTCGTCCGCCTGCGCCTCGCCCGGATAGGAGACAAGCTTACGGCCGTGCCTTTGGGAAGGGGCGCGGGGGCCCTCACCACTCTGGCCCGGGCCGACGGTATCCTGCGTATTCCTCTAGAGTCGGAGGGCTTTCCCGCCGGCGCAGAAGTAGAGGTGAGCCTCCTGAGGGACTTAACGGATATCGAGGCCGCGGTACTGGTCAGCGGCAGCGGCGATCCCCTACTGGATATTCTGGGGACGGTAATGCGCCAGCTGTACCCGGGAAGGTCTTTGACCATCTCGCCGGTGGGGAGCTTAGGAGGCCTCCAGGCCCTGCGGCAAGGGGAGGCCCACGGGGCAAGCCTTACCCTCTGGGACCCTGCGACGGGCGAATATAACGTGTCCTACGTGGAAAAGCTCCTCGCCGGCCGGGAGGCCCTGTTAATCAATCTCGCCTACCGGCAGGTGGGCCTGATGGTGGCTCCCGGCAATCCTAAAGGCATTAATGATTTACAGGATTTAACCCGACCGGATATAACTTTTGTGAACCGTCCGGTGGGTTCCGGCATGCGGCTTTTCCTGGACACCAACCTGGAGAGGCTGGGCATCAAAGGGGAAGAGATCAAAGGGTACGACAGGGAGGAGTTCACCCATCTGGGAGTAGCCGCGGCGGTGGCCTCCGGGCGGGCCGACGCCGGCCTGGGCATTTATGCCGCCGCCCGGGTTTACGGCTTGGATTTCCTCCCCCTGGCCGCCGAGCGCCTGGATCTCTGTTTTTTGCGCGAGACGTGGGAAGAACAGGGGATCCGGGACCTGATCCAAACCATATGCAGCCGGGAATTCTTGGAAGAAGCTTCGCGATGGAGAGGGTACGACCTGCGGGATTGCGGTAAGGTTGTCTGGAAGAACTACTAGATATTTCCTGAGGAGTGAAGGCCGGTGGAAGACCGCTTCGGTCGCCGGATAAGCTACATGCGGGTATCCATCACCGATCGCTGTAACCTGCGCTGCCGTTACTGCATGCCGGCCGCGGGAGTTCCTTTGAAGAGCCACGATGATATTTTGCGCCTGGAGGAAATCGTAACCCTGGTGGAGGCCGCCGTGCGGGTCGGTATCCGGCAGGTCAGGTTGACGGGAGGGGAGCCCCTGGTCCGCAAAAACGTGGTAGGCTTGGTAAGCCGGTTGACCGCCCTTCCCGGCCTGGAAGAGGTATCCCTCACCACCAACGGCGTGCTCCTGGGACCTTTGGCCCGGCCCTTGAAGGAGGCCGGCCTTGGGCGGGTGAACATCAGCCTGGACAGCCTCCGGCCGGAGCGCTATCGCTACATTACGAGGGTGGGAAACCTGGAGAGCGTACGGCGGGGGATCAGGGCTGCCCTCACGGTGGGCCTTACCCCGGTAAAACTGAACGTGGTAGTGGTGCGGGGTTTCAACGATGACGAGATCCTGGATTTTGCCCGTCTGGCCCGCCATGAGCCCCTCCACGTTCGCTTCATTGAGTTGATGCCCATCGGTACGGCCGCCGCCGGGCGGGCTGCCTACGTACCGGTGGCCGAGATCCGACGGAAAGTGGAGGAAGAATTCACCTTAGAACCCCTGGAAGATCTGCGCGGCTGCGGGCCGGCCCGGAGCTTCCGGGTGGAGGGCGGCCCGGGGAGCATCGGCTTTATCGGCGCCTTGAGCGAGCATTTCTGTCACCGGTGCAACCGGTTGAGGCTCACCGCCGACGGGAAATTGCGCCCCTGCCTCTACTGGGAAGGGGAAATAGACGTCAAGACCCCGCTGCGTAAGGGAGCTTCCCGGGAGGAACTGGTGGACTTATTCCGGCGGGCGGTGGCCCTTAAACCCCGGCGGCACCACTTGGAGGAAGGGTGGGAGCAGTCGCGGGTTATGTCTCAGCTGGGAGGTTAACAACTTCATGAGCGGTAATACCTTGACCCATCTAGATGCCAAGGGACAGGCGCGGATGGTTGACGTCGGGGCGAAGGCCGTAACCGAGCGGGTGGCCGTCGCCCGGGCCAGGGTGGTCATGAACCCGGAAACCCTGCGGCTTATCTTGGCGGGCAGGGTTCCCAAGGGAGATGTCCTGGCCGTCGCCCGGGTGGCCGGGATCATGGCCGCCAAGAGGACGGGCGAGTTGATTCCCTTGTGCCATCCCCTGAACTTGACAAGTGCCTCGGTAGAATTCCGGGATTCGGGCGGCGGTGTCCTCGAAATCGAAGGAAGGATAAAGACCAAGGGTCAGACAGGCGTGGAAATGGAAGCCCTTACGGCCGTGAGCGTGGCGGCCTTGACCGTTTACGACATGTGTAAAGCCGTGGACCGTGGTATGGTCATCACGGATGTCCGCCTGGTGGAAAAGAGCGGCGGCCGTAGCGGCACGTGGAAGAGGGAGGGAGAAGAACCGTGGGACGCATCGTAGCGGTATGTATAAGTGAGCAAAAGGGACAGCGGAAAAAGAACGTAGGTAAAGGGGAACTGGTACCCCAGCACGGCCTGGCCGGGGATGCCCATGCCGGGCCCTGGCACCGACAGGTGAGCCTCCTGGCCCTGGAGAGCATCCATAAAATGCAGGCCAAGGGGCTGAAGGTGGGTCCGGGAGACTTCGCGGAGAATTTGACCACCGAGGGGCTGAACCTGACCGCCCTTAAGCCCGGCGACAGGTTGAGGATCGGGTCCCATGCTCTGGTAGAGGTAACCCAGATCGGCAAGGTGTGCCACGAGCGCTGTGCCGTTTATTATCAGGCCGGCGACTGCGTCATGCCCCGTGAAGGGATTTTCGTGGCGGTGCTCCAGGGAGGCCCAGTGCAGGTGGGCGATGCCGTCGAGGTGGTGGAAGAATGATCCGGGTGGCCATCTTGACGGCCAGCGATAAAGGCTCCCGGGGAGAGCGGGAAGATCGGAGCGCCGGTGTGATACGAGAGTTGCTGGCCCGCCTGGGAGGGGAGGTGGTGGCCTATGCCGTGGTCCCTGACGACCGGCAGACCCTGGCCGCCAAATTGCGTCAATTTTGTGACGAGGTGGGAGCCGATCTGGTATTGACCACCGGCGGTACGGGCTTCGGACCCCGGGACGTTACCCCAGAAGCCACGCGAGACGTTATCGAACGGGAAGTACCGGGGCTGCCGGAGGCTATGCGGGCGGCCGGCCTGAAGGCCACACCCCAGGCTATGCTGTCCCGTGCCGTGGCCGGCATCCGCGGCAGAACCCTGATTGTTAATCTCCCCGGAAGCCCCCGTGGGGTCAGGGAAAACCTGGAGGCCATCTTGCCCGCCCTGCCCCACGGCCTGGCGGTACTCAGGGGCGAGGTATCCGAATGCGCCCGCCAGGAAGTAGGCCAGACGCAAGGGTAAAGGCCGGCGGGTTGCCGGAGATCTAAACCAGACAGGGATATCTAGGCTGCCGGGAAGAAGATTTAGGCATTACACGGTGAAAAGAGGAGAAGGAGAGGGCTGTACGGTTGGTAGGCCCTCTCTTTTTTGTCCGGCCTAGGTTTGAAGGCGATCACGGAAAGGCTTGATACCTCTGGATTTCTTACGCGGCACCATCTGAAGATGCCAAAAGGTGGAAGTGGCTCCAAACCAATAACCACAAGGCTTTCTGTATCTCAGGCTTCAAACGTGACTCCGGGAAAGATCTCCCCAGGAGTTGACGCTAGGAGGGACTAGGCTTAAAATATAATCAAATTATCTTTTGAACGTTTGAATAAGGGAGGATCGGTATGCCCCTTAAACTTTCCCGCCATGAAGAAGACCGGGAGGCTCCGATATGTCAAGCCTACTCGGTCAACGAGGAAGTTATAAACACGCTCAAGCCCAGGGTGGACAAATTAGAAGGAATAGCCACCATCTTCAAAGCTCTGGCCGACGATGCACGGGTAAAGATCCTTTATGCCTTAGGCCAAACCGAACTTTGTGTCTGCGATGTGGCCGCCCTCCTGGGCAGCACCACGGCGACGGCTTCCTACCATTTGCGGCTGCTCCATTACCTGGGGCTGGTAAGGTACCGCAAGGAAGGCAAACGGGTATACTACCGTCTGGCCGACCCCCATGTGGGCAACCTGGTGGAGGAGGTTATCAAGCATTTAGGCGAGGTATAGAGGAAGGGGGCTGGGTTTAATGTCTTCATCTTCGATCTCGAGCCCTGAGACGGGCGGAGGAAGGGTGTTCAGGATAGAAGGCATTACTTGACTCGACTGTGCCGCCCGGTTCGAAAGGAACGTGGCGGCCCTCCCCGGTGTTACCGGGGCAAGGTTAAATCCGGCTACCGGCAGGCTGATCGTAGACGGGGAGGTCGACCCGGAAGCGATCCGCCGGGAAGCCCGGAAGGAAAACTATACCGTCATCCCATTAGGGGAGGCCGGCCTCAGGGCGCGACCCGGGGCCAAGGGGGGCCTGGTGAGGGCCGGCCTGGCGGCAGCAGCCTTCCTGGCCGCTTATATAATAGAAAGGGCCGGCGGAGTGGCGTCCCTCTTTATTCCCTTTTACGTGGCCGCCGTTGTTATCGGCGGGGGGGGGGG
>DOLC01000096.1:0-13634 GCA_003509545.1 Peptococcaceae bacterium | reverse complement strand
GGCGGGTGGGGCAACTTCCGACGGGCCGCCTATTCCCTGCCCCGCCTGGACTTCAACATGAGCGTCCTCATGACCCTGGCCCTCGCCGGAGCCATGGCCATAGGCGAATGGAGGGAGGGGGCGGTGGTGGCCTTTCTTTACTCCCTTTCCGAAGTGCTGGAGTCCTGGACCATAGGGCGGGTGCGCCAATCGATTCACGGATTGATGGCTATTGCCCCCCGGAGGGCTAGGATCCGGCGCGCAGATGGGAAAGAAATGGAAATCCCCGTAGAGGAGATCGGGGTGGGAGATATCATGGTCGTCCGGCCGGGGGAGAGGATAGCCATGGACGGCCGCATTCTCAAAGGAGAATCGGCCGTGGACGAGTCGCCCATTACCGGGGAATCCATGCCTGTGGAGAAAGGAGCGGGGGATGAAGTTTACGCCGGTAGCCTTAACACCTACGGCTTCTTGGAGGTGGAAGTCACCAAACTGGTGCAGGACACCACCCTGGCCCGTATCCTCCACTTGGTGGAGGAAGCCCAATCCCGGCGGGCGGCTTCTCAGGTCCTGGTAGACCGTTTCGCCAAGGTGTATACGCCGGTGGTCCTCGCCCTGGCCGTAGGGCTCGGGGTGCTTCTGCCCTTGCTGCTTGGATATCCGTGGGAGCCTTGGATTTACAGGGGTCTGGCCCTTTTAATTGTTGCCTGCCCGTGCGCCCTGGTGGTTTCTACGCCGGTGGCCATTGTCAGCGCCATCGGCAATGCCGCCCGGAAGGGAGTCCTCATAAAGGGCGGCCTGTACCTGGAGGAGGCGGCGGGCCTCCAGGCAGTGGCCTTTGACAAGACGGGGACTCTTACTAAGGGAGAACCTGTGGTCACCGACATCGTCCCCTTAGGCCCCGTGTCGGCAGAGGCGGTGCTTCAGATGGCCGCAGCGCTAGAGGCGCGTTCAGAACATCCTTTGGCTGGGGCCATTAAGAAGGCGGCGGAGACCCGGGGCCTGGAGGTGGTTCCTTCCGAGGATTATACCGCTTTACCGGGCCGCGGAGGCAAAGGGGCCGTCCGGGGAGAAACTATTTATATAGGGAACCTGCGGCTGTTCAGGGAGCTGGGAATAGTGGACGGGCCCTTAGCCGCGCTGGTGCGCCGCCTGCAGGAAGAAGGCAAAACGGCTGTGGTGGTGGGTACGGAGAAGGAAATGCTAGGTATTATAGCCGTGGGCGATGAGGTGCGGGAGGACAGCCCAGCGGCCATTGCGGGCCTCAAAGAGGCAGGTATCCGCCGCACCATTATGCTTACAGGGGATAACGAAGCTACTGCCCGGAGTATAGCGGCCAGGGCGGGGATCGACGAGTACCGGGCCGAACTCCTGCCGGAAGACAAGGTGGAGGCCCTCCGGGACCTCCTCAGGCGCTACCGAAAGGTAGCCATGGTAGGCGACGGCATTAACGATGCACCGGCCCTGGCGGTGGCTACAGTCGGCATTGCCATGGGAGGTGCGGGAACGAGTGCCGCATTGGAAACCGCGGATATCGTCCTTATGGCCGACGACCTGAAAAAGCTGCCCTTCATCATCCGCCTCAGCCGGGCGGCTCTAAATATCATCCGGCAGAATATAGTATTTTCCCTGGCCCTCAAAGCCCTGGCCGTACTGGCCGTGTTCCCGGGGTGGCTCACCCTGTGGCTGGCCATCCTGGCCGATGTGGGAGCCACTATTCTGGTTACCCTAAACGGCATGCGGCTTTGGAACCTTCGCCCGGAAAGGTAGCAGGTAACTCCGTCCCGGAGGCTCCGGCCTATTTTTTGCCGGCAGCGGCAGGAAGGGAGTAAAGTGTGTCGAAAAATCTACCTTAGAGTTTCACCGCAGGCTAGCGAGCAGGATCCCCGGCCGGACCGCGGTAAGGGGTCGGAAAAGGGAACCTGTTAAGGGCCTCCCTCCTTAGGGAGCAATTCGTGGAAAAGCAGGGAGTTTCTCTCTCGTCTTCCTAGGGGGCGGCTTCCGCCTGTAGCGGCCCTCGGGGAGAACGCGGGGCGGAAAGGGAGCCCAAGTTGCGGGTAGACATCCATGCCCCCGAGCGGCACCAGCAGAAGGATGAAAACAACGGGCCGGCATGCAAACAAAAACAATGCCGGCCCGGAGAGAAGCTATTTTCGGGGTAGCCTCAACGTAAAAGGGAGCCTCTGTTCTTAAGGGAGCTGATAGCGTCCCATGTCTTCTTTGTGGCAGGGCGAGGTGGTGGCCAACACGGCCGTAGGCCCCGACATCTACCACCTGCGCTTGAGAACGGCGCTTCCCGGCCCTCGGCCGGGTCAGTTTGTCCACCTCCGGTGCGGGTCTTCCTGGGATCCCCTGTTGCGGCGGCCGTTAAGTATTCACGATTATAATCCTGCCAGGCAGGAATTGGAGCTCCTTTACCAAGTGGTGGGCAGGGGGACCGCCTGGCTGGCCGGGCGACGGCCCGGGGATTTCCTGGACGGCCTGGGTCCCCTCGGCCGCGGTTTTACTCTGCCGCCGGGTCCGAGGGTGGCCCTGGTGGCCGGAGGATTGGGCATAGCCCCCCTTTTTTTCTTGGCCCGGGTGGCCGCTGCGGGGGGTTACCAGGTTACCCTCTATGTAGGAGCCCGCAGCCGCGACGGCCTCTTGCGGCTGGAAACCCTCCAAGGCCTCGCCGTAGAGGTGCAAAGGGCCACCGATGACGGCAGTGCGGGCTTTGCGGGGCCGGTCACCTCCCTCCTGGCCCGGCATTTGGAGTACAAACAATACGACGGGATCTTCGCCTGCGGACCGCGGGCCATGTTGGCTGAAGTGGCCAAGCTGGCTGGCCAAAGAGGAATACCGGCCGAAGTATCCCTGGAGGAGCGGATGGCCTGCGGTCTCGGTGCCTGCCGGGGGTGCGTGGTGGCCTTATATGGGGAAGACGGCAGCATAGCCTATGAAAACGTGTGTTCCGCCGGTCCGGTCTTTCCGGCGGAGAAAATTGTATGGTAAAGGGAGACCGAATATGGTTAAACCCCGAATGGAGGTTGAGCTGGCAGGTTTGCGCCTGCAGAACCCCGTAATGCCGGCCTCCGGTACCTTCGGCTTCGGGGAGGAGTACGAAGGATACCTGGACCTGAATTCCCTGGGGGCCATTGTAACTAAGAGTGTGACCCTGGAACCCACTCCTGGTAACCCCCCGCCCCGCGTAGCGGAAACCCCGGCTGGCCTCCTTAACTCCATCGGACTGCAGAATCCCGGCCTGGAGGTCTTCCTCCGGGAAAAGATGCCGTTCCTGCGGCAGTTGCGCCCGCCCGTCATTGTCAATATTGCAGGGAGAACCCTTGAAGAATACGTGGAACTGGCCCGGCGCCTGGACGGTGTGGACGGGGTGGCGGCCTTGGAAGTGAACATTTCCTGTCCTAATGTAAAGGAAGGGGGCCTGGCCTTTGGGAGCAGCCCGGAGCAGGCCGCCCGGCTCATCAGGGCCGTACGCCGGGTTACCACGCTGCCTATAATCGCTAAGTTAAGTCCCAACGTTACCGATGTGGTGGCCGTAGCTAAAGGGGTGGAGGCGGCAGGGGCGGATGCTGTTTCCCTAATTAACACCCTCCAGGGTATGGCCGTAGACCTGGAGAGGCGGCGGCCGGTTCTGGGCAATATCTCCGGGGGTTTGAGCGGGCCAGCCGTGAAGCCCGTGGCCCTTTATTGCGTCTGGCGGGTGGCCAGGGAGGTAATGATACCCGTCATTGGTATGGGGGGCATTATGACTGCTACCGATGCCCTGGAGTTCCTCCTGGCCGGTGCCCGGGCGGTAGCCGTGGGTACTGCCAACCTGGTGAATCCCCGCGCCATGGCGGAGATAATTGCCGGTCTCGAAGCTTATCTGCTCCAGCATAACATCGAGGACGTCAACCAAATTATCGGCGCCCTAGAGGTTTGAAAAGCGGGAAGGAGATGGAGATGATCGCAGCAGAGGAAGTGCTGGATATTTTTCGCCGTACCGGAGTTCTCTGGGAAGGCCACTTTATTTTAACCTCCGGACTTCACGCCGAACGCTATCTGCAGTGCGCCCAGGTTTTGCAGTATCCCGAGGAGGCGGCCAAGCTTTGCGCGGCCCTGGCGGAACATTACGAGGGCCAGGGGATAACCGCCGTGGTGGGCCCGGCCACCGGGGCCATTATCATAGCCTACGAAGTGGCCCGGGCTTTGAAGGCGCGAGCTCTCTTTACCGAGAGGATACAGGGAGAGATGACCCTGCGGAGGGGATTTCAATTGGGAAGCGGGGACAGGGTCCTGGTGGTAGAGGACGTAATTACCACTGGTGGGTCTGTTAAAGAGGTCCTGCGGGTGGTAAGGGAACGGGGTGCCCAACCGGTGGGAGTGGGCGCTTTTGTAGACCGGAGCGGTGGCAAAGTGGACCTGGGGGTTCCCCTGCGGGCCCTGCTCTCCTTGGAAATAAGCGCCTATCCTCCAGAGGAATGCCCCCTGTGCCGGCAGGGGCTGCAGGCGGTGAAGCCGGGAAGCCGCAATTTGTGACAAGAAAGCAAACCTATGACAAGGATTTATCCTTGTCCTCGTCTAAAGATAAGAATAGACTAGAAAGTAAGAACAATGCCCAAAAATTATGCTATTAGGGGGAGAGGGACGTGCCGGTTCTCGAAGAAATCAAAGAAGCCCTTATGGCCGGTAATGCTAACAAGGTGCGGGAAGCCGTGACCCGCGCCGTAGAAGAGGGAGTGCCGCCCGGTACTATAATTAACGACGGCCTGATTGCCGCTATGAACATCATCGGGGTGAAGTTCAAGAACAACGAAGTGTACGTCCCGGAGGTCCTGGTGGCGGCGCGGGCCATGCATGCCGGCATGGACGTGGTCAAACCCCTGCTCACTGGGGATGCCCTGCAAGAGAAGGGCACTATGGTCATCGGGACGGTAAAGGGAGACCTTCACGATATAGGCAAGAACCTGGTGATCATGATGATGGAAGGCGCCGGCTTCAAAATGATCGACCTCGGCATTGACGTGCCGCCGGAGAAATTTATCCAGGCTGTGGAAGAGTATAAGCCCCAGGTGGTGGGCCTTTCGGCCCTCTTAACTTCCACCATGATGCAGATGAAGAAAACGGTGGAAGCGCTGGCGCCGTACCGGCATGCCATCAAGGTCATCGTGGGCGGAGCTCCCGTAACCCAGAAATTTGCCGAGGAAATCGGGGCCGACGGTTATGCCCCGGATGCGGCTTCGGCGGTAGACAAAGTCAAGGAGCTCTTGGGCCTGGCGTAACCAGGAGGGTGAACCATGCTTATTGTCGGGGAGCTTATTAATTCCAGTCGCAGGCCTATTGCGGAGGCCATTGCCGCGCGGGACAAGGCCTACCTCCAGGAGCTGGCGGTAAAACAGGTGGAGGCGGGGGCACATATTATTGATGTCAACTGCGGTACCAGCCTAGCCCAAGAAGCGGCAGTAATGGCCTGGTTGGTAGACATCGTCCAGGAAGTGGTGGACGTTCCCCTATGCATCGACACCCCCAGCCCGGCGGCCATGGAGGCAGGCCTTGCCCACCACAAGGGCAAGGCCATGATCAACTCCATTACCGCCGAAAGGACGCGCTGGGAAGAGGTATTGCCCTTGGTCCAACGGTATAAGCCCTCGGTCATAGCCCTCCTCATGGACGACGGCGGTATGCCGGCAACGGTGGAAGATCGCCTGCGGGTAGCCGGAAGACTGGTACCCGCTCTGGTGGACGCGGGGGTACCGGAGGAGGATATTTATTTAGATCCCTTGGTGAAGCCCCTGGGCGTCGGCAGCACCTGCGGCGTGGAAGTCCTGGAGAGCACGCGGATCCTGCGGCAAAAATATCCCCAGGTCCACCTTATCTGCGGCCTCTCCAACATATCTTACGGGTTGCCGGAGAGGCGCCTGCTGAACCGGGCCTTTATGGTCATGTGTTTGTCCGTGGGCATGGATGCCTTTATCCTGGACCCCTTGGACCGCCCCCTCATGTCTCTGCTGGCGGCGGCCAAAGCGGTGGCGGGTAAGGATGATTACTGTTTGGAATACATTGCAGCTGCCCGGGCGGGAAAATTAGTGGTATAATTTAATAAAATTGAAGAGCACCCGGCTGTAGCAGGAGGGGATCCTGCTGCGGCCTTTTTTCATACCCCCAGAGAGGTGACGTCATGGAGGCTTCCATCCGAGAAATAGTGGACGCCGTCATAGCCGGCAACGCCTACCGGGTAAGGGAAGGGGTGCGCCGGGCGCTCCAGAAGGGCGTGGAACCCAGCCGGATTATTACCGATGGCTTTGTCAAGGCCATGGATGTAGTAAGCGAGAAATTTGAACATAACGAAATCTACGTTACCGACCTGATCATCACCGCCCGGGCCATGCATGCCGGTATGAAGGAACTGAAACCCTATATGGTCAGCGGCCAGGTAGAGGTGGTGGGTCGGGCGGTCATCGGAACAGTGCAGGGGGACATCCACGACATCGGGAAGAACCTCCTGGGTATCATGCTGGAAGCCTCCGGCTTCGAAGTAATCGACCTGGGGGTGAACGTTCCCCCGGGCGGCTTCGTGGAGGCCGTGATCAAGTACCGTCCCCACGTGGTCTGCCTTTCGGCCCTCCTCTCTTCCACTCGGAAGGCCATGGTCGAAACTATCCAGGCCCTGGAGGAGGCGGGACTGCGGCGCAAGGTAAAGGTGGTGGTAGGGGGTACTCCGTTGAACGCCGACCTGGCGGCCAAAATGGGGGCCGACGGCTATGCCCCTGATGCCACCAGAGCCGTCCCCTTTATTAAGGACCTCATCGGTGCCTCCCGCAAGGGTCCCCGGGTGCTGGAGGCCGGCCTTGCCGAAATCTTAAGTCGCGAAACCCTTGGAGAATTACAGGAATCCTTTAATAAATTGATAGGCCTCGATCTGGTGGTGGTAGATGCCCGGGGAAACCTTCTCTCACCCCTGGGGAAGTTCGCGGAGTGCTCGCGGTTTTGCCGTGTCTCCGCCGCAAGGGACCACCCCTCCTCCTTTGATGAGGGCCTAGCTGCCCGCACCGCCGGTTTTAAAGGGGCTTTTGTATACCGGTGTCCCGCCAGGCTGGTGGAGATTTCTTACCCCCTGGCCGATGAAGAGGGCACCCTCGGGGCCCTCCTCTGCGGACATTTTCTCCTCCGGGAGGACCCCTTGCCCCCCGGGGAGGAAGGCAGGGCGGTTCCCGTGTTATCCTCGGAGGAGCTGGAGGCCCTCTGCGGCCTCCTGGCCTTCATCGCCAACAGTATAGTCCGCCTTAACGCCGTGCTCAGAAGCAAGAAGGAACTGGAAGAGGAGAGGAACAGCTTTATCCGCTTCTTGCAGAGGCAGAATCAACTAGAACAGGCCCTGCAGGACGCTGAACTGAAGGCCCTGCAATCCCAGGTTAGCCCCCACTTTTTGTTTAACACCCTCAATACCGTTGCCCGCCTGGCCCTTTTAGAGGGGGCCGAAAATACGGAGAAAATGGTCGCCGCCTTGGCCAGGCTAATGCGGTACACCCTCTACCGGGTCGAGGGCCTGGTCACCCTGCAAGAAGAATTGGCCGCCGTCCGGGACTATCTTGCTATTCAACAGACCCGTTTTAGCGACCGGCTGACCAGTGAAATCGAGGTAGTTCCCGAAGTCTTGGAAGCACGTGTACCCTGTATGATATTGCAACCTCTGGTGGAAAACGCCGTCATCCACGGCCTGGAGCCCTTGAAGGAGGGGGGGAAGATCTATATCCGCGGGCGGGTGATAGACTCCCAGGTGCACCTGGAGATAAGGGATACGGGAGTGGGAATCCCCGAAGGCGTACAAAAGGAGATCTTCGACCTGGAAGTCCGGTGCAGCGGCAGGGGACAGGTGAGCGGACTGGGGATAGTAAGCGTCTACCGCCGCCTGCAACATTATTTCGGTGCCGAATGCGCCCTGAGGGTAAACAGCAGGCCGGGAGAGGGAACCGCCGTAGAGCTTACTTTTCCTTTGCGGAAAGAAGAGGGAAGAAGGGAAGGGCTGACGGGAATTGCTCCGGCTGTTAATTGTGGATGACGAACCCTTGGAGCGCCGGGCCATCCGTTATCTGCTGGCCAAGGCAAGGCCCCAGTACGTGGTGGTGGGTGAGGGCCGGGACGGAGGTGAGGCGGTGGACCTGGGGCGCGAAGTCCGGCCGGATGTGGTGTTGCTGGATATAAAGATGCCGGTCATGGACGGTTTGGCGGCGGGCAGAGCCCTGCGCCGCCTCTTACCCGAGGTCCGCATGGTCTTCCTGACCGCCTATGACGAGTTCGCCTACGCCCAGGAAGCCGTTGCCCTGGGGGCTTCGCGCTACCTGCTAAAACCTGTGGCGGGGGAGGAGCTCATTTCCGTCTTGGACAGTCTGGCCCAGGAGATAGAGGAAGAGCGGCGGGTTAAGGAAGAAACCCGGAAGTGGCGGGCCGCCCTGGAGGAAATGCTTCCCCTTATCCGTTTGGGCTTCGTCCTGGACCTGGTGTCCGGCCATATCTCCAGGGAGGAAGTCAAGGCCCGGGCCGATTTTCTGGGGCTGCCGTCCCTACCGCGCCTGGCAGTAGTAATCGCCTTCGATAATTTGCCCCCCAGCCCGGCACCGGAAAAGGAGGGGGAGCGGCAGTTCCTCAAGAAAAGGGTATTCCACATTATAGAAGAAGGGGTGTCGTCATGGCCCGGGGCCCTGGTCGTACCCGGTTTTAGGGACGAATTCCTTTTACTTCTGCCCTTTGAACCCGGAGGGCGGGCGCGGTTGCGGGAGGCCGTAACCCGGCTGGGCGAAGAGCTCTGCGCCCGGGTGCGAGAACTTACGCCGGTTACTGTGACCGTCGGGATCGGGCGACCGGTGGACGACCCGGCTCTGCTGGCCACCTCTTACGCAGAAGCAGCGGCGGCGGTGGAGTACCGGCTTCTTTACGGGGGCGACCAGGTGATTCACGCCGACGATGTTGCTGCCTTCCCGCGCTCCGGCCGGGCTATGTCTTCCCCGGCGGGTGAGGAGTTGGCCCTGGCGGTTCGACTGGGGGACGGGGAAAGGGCCCGCCGCTGCCTCGCCCAAATCATAGCCGAAACGGTGGTCGGAAAGGAGGTGAGGCCTCCCCTTTTCAAGGTGAAGTTTCTCGAGCTTCTCAGCGTGGCCGGCCGGGCGGCCCTGGAGGCCGGAGCCGAGGCGGAGGATGTTGCTGCCGTAGTCCTCCGGGCCGGCCAGGAGATAGTAGCCCTCGACTCCCTAGCCGAAGCGGAAAACAAAATCGGCGCCCGGTTACAGAGGCTGGTGGAGCAGGTAGTTCACGCGCGGCAACGGCGTGATACCGGCTTGATAGAGAGAGCCGTAGCCTATATAAACCAGAACTACCACCGGGATCTCTCCCTGGACGAAGTGGCGCGGCACGTGTATTTGAGCCCCTGCTATTTTAGCCGCCTTTTCAAACAAGTGCGGGGAGAAAATTTTATCGACTATCTGACTCGTATGAGGATGGAGGAGGCCAAGAAACTGCTCTTGACCACCGATTATTCCGTCAACGAGATAGCTTCCCGGGTGGGGTACCGCGATGCCCGCTACTTTGGCCAAGTGTTTAAAAAACAGGAAGGCTGTACTCCCACCGCCTTCCGGAAAACGGGGGGAAGCTATGGTGAAGCAGAACTGGACGGTTGATTTTCAGCCCGTTGGTCGCCGGGTCCCGGCCCGCGAGGGCCAGACCTTGTTGTCCGTGGCCCAGGAGGCCGGCCTGTCCCTGGGTGCCGGAGGAGTGACAGCCCCTTGTGGCGGTAGGGGTCTGTGCGGCCGCTGCCGTGTCAGGGTGGCGGAAGGCCTTCTGTCTCCTCCCACCGAGGCGGAGAAAAAGGCCCTCTCCCCGGACGAGCTCAAGGAAGGGTACCGTCTGGCCTGCCAGGCGGCCCTCTTGGGGCCGGTCAAGGTGGAGATAC
This sequence comes from Peptococcaceae bacterium, assembly GCA_003509545.1. Classification (GTDB taxonomy): domain Bacteria; phylum Bacillota; class DSM-521; order Neomoorellales; family Neomoorellaceae; genus UBA12545. Next base: position 3,733 of record DOLC01000096.1, on the reverse strand, counting down.
CGCGGGAAACCATGCTCGGGGTGCAGAAGCTCCAGGTGGAGGGCCTGGAAGTGGAGGTAACTCCGGAACCGCCGGTGGCTAGGTACGCCATTGCCCTGGAACCCACCACCAATGCCAACCCGAGGCCCCTCTGGCAGCAAGTAACGGAGGGGCTGGCCGCAGGCTATGAGCTATCCGACCTGCGGGTCGACCTGGAGCTGGCCCGCTATACCCCGGCGCTGGCGGCCGGAGGGGGCGCCGTAGTTACCGTTAAAGGGCGGGAAATCATCAACGGCGTATTCGGCGGCCCGGCGAGACCGGCCTTGGGCCTGGCGGTGGACCTCGGCACCACCAAGGTAGCCGGCTTCCTGGTGGATCTCGAAACCGGGGCGACTCTGGCCAGCCAGGGGATTATGAATCCCCAGATTGCCTACGGCGAAGACCTAATGGCCCGCTTGTCCTACGCCCTGGAGGGAGAAGAGCAGTATCAACGGATACACCAGGTGATCATAGAAGGTCTGAACAGCCTGGCAGGGCAGCTGGCCGGAGAAGCCGGTGTTCGGCCGGAGGACATCGAAGAGGCGGTGATCGTGGGTAACACCGCCATGCACCACCTGCTTCTGCGCCTGCCCGTCCAGCACCTGGCCCGGGCGCCTTATGTTCCGGCAGTTACCGCCCCGGTGGAGGTCAAGGCCCGCGACCTGGGCTTAAGGCTGAGTCCCGGGGCCTATGTCTATTGTGTGCCGGTGATCGCGGGCTTCGTGGGCGGCGACCATGTGGCCATGATCCTGGGCAGCCGGGTGGACGCGGCCGATAAGGTGATCTTGGGACTGGACATCGGTACCAATACGGAAATAGTATTGAAATACGGCTCCCGGATGCTCTCCTGTTCCTGTGCTTCAGGTCCGGCCTTTGAGGGAGCCCATATCCTCCACGGGATGAGGGCCGTCAAGGGAGCGGTCCAGGCCGTGCGCCTGGGTGACGAAGGGCGGAAAGTGGAATGGGAAACGGTGGGCGATGAAGAACCCCTGGGCATCTGCGGTTCGGGCATCTTGGATGCCGTGGCGGAATTGTACCGCGTGGGCGTTATCAACGAGCGGGGTAGGCTGAACCGGAAACACCCGCGGGTCCGCGCTCCGGAGGGGGGCCAGGCCGAATTCATCCTCGTGCCGGCCGAGGAGAGCGGCACGGGCAGGGATATCGTAATCACCCAGAGGGATATCGGGGAAATACAGCTGGCCAAAGCGGCCATTGCCTCGGGCACCAAGCTCCTCTTAGAGGTGGCTGGCCTGAAACTCGAAGACATTGAAGAGGTGGTGGTGGCGGGAGCCTTCGGCACCCACTTAAGGGTGGCCAGTGCCGTCGCCATCGGCATGTTCCCCGCCCTACCTTTGGAGGTTTTCCGCCAAGTGGGTAATGCGGCCGGAACCGGAGCCCGCATGGCCCTGTTATCCCTGACGGAGCGCCGCCGGGCCGAAGAGATAGCCCGGAGGGTGGGCTACGTGGAACTTATGATCCAGCCCTCCTTCCAGGAAACCTTCCTTTCTTCCCTCGCCTTGCCGGAGAGGAAAGCGGGATGACGAAGGTCGAAAGGGTTTACCGGGCCATCGAACACCGGGAAGCAGACCGGGTACCCAAGGGGGAGTGGCACCTCGACCCCGCCCTGGTGGCCCGGATCTTGGGCAGGGAGGGGACGGGTACCTGGGAGGACGAGGTGGAGGTCCGCGAGTTGTTGGGCATGGACCTGGTAGGGTTAGTGCCCCGGGGCCTCCGGCCGGACAGGTCCGTGCCTCCCCATGAGCTGGATTACCGCTCCTTTGAACCCTGGCGGCGGCATACGGATTTCTTCGTTTTTGCCATAATTGACGGGCCCTTCCAGGGAACTGCCGGCCGCATGGATTTTATGGACTTCCTCCTGCGCCTGGCCGACCGGGAAGAGGGTGTTAAAGAGATGGCCTGGAAGGAAGCCCGTTTCGGCCTGGAAACGGCGCGGCGTTGCGTGGAGGCCGGGGCCCACGGGGTCATCATTGCCGACGATATTGCCTATACCCGGGGCACTTACGTAGCCCCCAGCCTCTTGCGCGAACTCTTCCTTCCCCTGTGGCAGTGGCAGGTGGAAAACCTAAAGGCCGAGGGGGTGCCGGTCTTTTTCCATTCCGATGGGAATATTACCAGCCTGGTACCCGACTTGGTGGCCGCCGGATTCGCAGGCCTGCATTCCCTGGAGCCTTCGGCCGGTATGGATATAGCGCGGATAAAGCAGGATTTCGGCGAGTATTTGTGCCTTATGGGAAATTTCGACCTCTCCCTCCTGGCAAGGGCCGGGGAAGAGGAACTGGCGGCCGAAGTACAGAGGATCATGGTCGCGGCGGCGCCTGGAGGAGGTTTTATCTTTTCCACCTCCAGCGGCTGCCTGGGGGGAGATTTGCCGGAGGAAAAGGTGACGGCCCTTTATCGCGCCGCCGGGAAATACGGAACCTACTCGTAAAACAAGGGCCCCGCCGGTTTTCCCTTGGTCCCGTAAACAAAGCAAAATAATACTTGGGGCGTACTACGGCCCGGCATATCCCCTTTCTGTTCCCGTATTTATATAGAAGAAGACGGCGAACGGGAAGGGTGATTTTTTTGTTTGCCAGGCTCGGCCGGAGGAAGGTGCTGCTGGCCCTAATAGTTGTCTTGCTCCTGGGGATGGGAGCCTGGGGCTACAACTTTTACCTCCGAGAGATCAAGGTCGTCCCGGAGGAGCTCATAGTAAAGGCCCTGGATACTACCCATGCCGCCGGCAGCTATCGCTTTTACCTAGAAGGGTACTTGGAGGCCGAGGGAGGTCGCATTGAAGTCAGCCGGGTTACGGGTGAGCGGAGTGCCCGAGGGGACCTGCACCTGTGGGGCAGGATGACGGGCCAGGAGGTGAACATATATCAGATAGGGGATACTACGTACTATAAAGATGTGCTTTCCGGACGGTGGATGGTAACTCCCGGCAATACGGCCCTGCAGCAGGAACTCTTTATGGTCGAGGTGAACCCCTTATCTATTTTAAAAATTACCAACCTCCAAGGGCTGCAGTACAAAGGGCGGCAGAAAAATATGCCCGGAAGGCCCTACTTACTGGAACTGCAGCCGGACGTCAACAACCGCCTTCTGAATACTTATTGGCAAAACTATTATTGTAAACTATGGATAGAAAGGGGAAGCCACTATATTCGCAAGGTGGAGCTGGTGGCCGACCACCGGCAGAAGCCGGGCGACCGGCTCTACATCACCCTGGAGCTGTATGACTTTAATAAAGTACCTAAAATCGACCCGCCTAAAGAAGGGGGGAATCCCCCTCCCGCTTAATTTGAGGCGGCAGAAGTAAAACGGAATTGCCTCGGGGAAAAACTCCCGCCGGGGGCGTAGTCCTGGTATTCGGTCCTGCCGGACGCCTCCTGGCCGGCCGGCTAGAAGAAGCCATTTTTTAGTGAAGTAAACTTTGGGGCGGAAACTTTTGTCCGGGGCCGCACCGGCTTTAAAAGAAAGTCCGGTACCGCTTTATGTTTCCACACGGGAGGATTTTTTTGTCCGGCGGCGAAATTTAGGTTTATTTGCCGGGTTAGACGTCCATGACGCCGGTGCGGCACCAGCAGAAGGATGAAAAGGACGGGTCGGCCTCCCTCCTGAGGGAGGGATTTGGTCCGAGGGGATGAGCAGCTGAGTTATCCCCACTTTTTGCAGGGCAGGCCTGCTTTGGCTTGGAAGCGAGCGACTAAAC
>DOLC01000078.1 GCA_003509545.1 Peptococcaceae bacterium | reverse complement strand
CGATCTCGCCCGAGCCCGAGGCTGAGCCGTACGCTGATCCGCGAGGACCACTTAGCGAGCGAAAACAACAATGCCGGCCCGAAGAGAAGTTATTTTCGGGGTAGACGTTCATGCCGCCTGCGCGGCACCAGCAGAAGAAGGAGAATAGCTAAAGCGTATTTTCGTGGTAGCAGGAGGACAGGCTTATGGCGGAATTGACGGTTAATTTCTTGGGAAAAACCTTGCGGAATCCCTTCGTCCTGGGGGCCGGGCCGCTGACCTACAGCGGGGAAGCCCTGGTGGCGGCCTGGGAGGCCGGGCTGGGGGCGGTGGTCACCAAGACCCTGCGCCGTGAGCCGGCCGACAATCCATATCCTCACCTGGTGGATATAGGCCGCGGTACCCTCATTAACGCGGAAAAATGGGCGGATCTCACCGCGGAGCAGTGGATAGAAAGGGAGATCCCCCTGGCCAAGAAACACGGGGTGGTGGTCATCGCCTCCGTGGGACATACGCCGGAGGAAGCCGAAGAGCTGGTCCGTCCGGTTGAAGATGCGGGGGCGGATTTCATAGAGCTGGTATCTTACAATGAGTCAACCATGATTCCCATGGTGGAGAAGGCCAAGGAGCGGGTAAAAATCCCGGTCATCGCCAAGCTTTCCCCCAACTGGCCGGATTTGCCCCGGGTGGCCGCCCGCTGCTTGGCTGCCGGGGCCGCTGCCATCACGGCCGTGGACTCCTACGGCCCGGTGCTGCGCCTAGACGTGCGGACGGCCAGGCCCCTGCTGGGAAGCCCCTATGGCTTCGGATGGTTGAGCGGCGCGGGCCTCAAACCCATAGCCCTGCGGGCGGTGGCCGAGATCTGTTTGGCCAACCCGGGTGCCAAGGTCATAGGCCTCGGTGGGGTGAGCAGCGGGGAGGATGCCCTGGAGATGCTTCTGGCCGGCGCCGGCCTGGTGGGCATATGTTCGGTTGCCATGAGCCGGGGCTTGAGGGTGGTGGACACGCTGACCAGGGAACTTTCTTCCCTCCTGGACGAACTGGGATATGCGTCGGTAGAGGATGCCTCGGGCCGCAGCCTGCCGCACCTTCTCCCGGCGGAGCACAAGGAGCGGCTCCGCTTCCGGTACCACCCGGAGAAGTGCACCGACTGCCGCCTATGCGTGACCCGCTGTCCCTACGGCGCCCGGCGGCTGGAGGACAAGAAAATGGAGCTGGACGAGGAGAAGTGCAGGAACTGCGGTTACTGCGTTTCGGTATGCCGGCCCGGCGCCCTCACCTCGGACCGCCTGCGCGGCTGGGCTTAGGGGCGCTGCGGCAGAAAATTTAGCAGGGAAAGGTAACCCGCACTACCCGAGTTAAAAAGGGGAGACCGGACCGATGGCATATCTTTTGGAAATGCAGGATATAGTTAAGGATTTTGGAACCCTGCGGGCCAACGACCACATCAACCTAAAAGTAGAAGAGGGGGAAATACACGCCCTCCTGGGGGAAAACGGCGCCGGGAAATCCACCCTGATGAACATCCTCTACGGCCTGTATCACCCTACCTCCGGCACCATCCTGTTTCGGGGGAAGCCCGTGAGACTGAATTCCCCCCATGATGCCATTAACCTCGGAATCGGCATGGTCCACCAGCACTTCATGCTGGTGCCCGCCCTGACGGTGGTAGAGAACATCATCCTGGGCATGCCGAGGCGGTGGGGGCTGGTGGACCTCAAGACGGCGGCCCAGGAAATCCGCGAGGTGGCCCGTAGCTACGGGTACGATATCGATCCCTTCGCCAAGGTGTGGCAGCTCTCGGTGGGCGAGCAGCAGAGGGTGGAGATCATCAAGGCCCTCTACCGGGGGGCCCGCCTCCTCATCCTGGACGAGCCCACGGCCGTCCTCACCCCCCAGGAGGTGCGGGAGCTGTTCCGGGTGATCCGGCGTCTGGCGGAAGAAAAGTACACCGTCATCTTCATCTCCCACAAGCTCAACGAGGTCATGGAGCTGTGCACGCGGGTTACGGTCCTCCGCGGCGGCAAATTGGTGGGCACGGTGAACACCTGCGACACCACGAAGGAAGAGCTGGCCCGTATGATGGTGGGAAGGGAGGTTTTCTTCCAGCTGGACAAGGAGCCTCCCAGCCTAGGAGATGTCGTGCTGGAGATGGACAAGGTGGAGGCCTTGAACGAGAAAGGCCTTAAGGCCCTGAAGGGTGTAAGCCTGGAGGTGCGGGCGGGGGAGATCCTGGGCATAGCTGGGGTGGACGGCAACGGCCAGAGCGAGCTGGCCCAGGTGATAACGGGTATGCGCAAGCTTTCGGCCGGCCGCATCCGCATAAAGGGGCGGGACGTGACGGGAACGGGAGCGCGCTATATCTACGAGCAGAGGGTGGCCCATATTCCGGAGGACCGGCAGGCCGAGGGCCTGGTGATGGATATGTCAATCAAGGAAAATCTGATCCTCCGCCAGTACTACCGGCCTCCCTTTGCCAAGGGCCTGTTCCTAAAGTGGCCGGCCATTAAGGAGAATGCGGTGCAATTGATGAAGGAATACGACATCCGGGCGCCCCACGAGGAATTCCTGGCCAAGACCCTGTCCGGGGGAAACCAGCAGAAGGTGGTGCTGGCCCGGGAAGTTTCCACCCAGCCGGATCTTATCGTCGCCATGCACCCTACCAGGGGCCTGGACGTGGGGGCTACCGAGTATGTTCACCGGCGGCTCCTGGCCGAGCGGGATCGGGGCGCGGCGGTCCTCTTGATTTCTACCGAGCTGGACGAAATCCTGAATTTAAGCGACCGGATCGCGGTTATCTACGAAGGCGAGATTATGGGCGTTGTGCCGCGGGACAGGGCCGACCGGGAAGAGCTGGGCCTCATGATGGCCGGTTCCAAGCGGCTGAAGGCCTCCTAGGGCCTTGCGGTCTACGCCAGGGGAACCCCGGCCTTTGTCCCGGAGGGAAGAGCCGCGCCCGGGCAGGAAGGCAGGGCCTCGACGGCTGAGCTAAAGTTGAACGCCCACTGGCTTGAAGAGGCGAGATAGAGCCGGGTTAGCGACGTCTAAGGAGGTTTGCGGAGTGCTGGACTATTTGTTCCTTAACGCCACGGTGGTGACGGTCAACCCGCGGCGGGAGATCATCGAGGGCGGCGCCGTGGCCGTGGAGGGAGATCGGATTGCGGCGGTGGGGCCGACCGGGGAAATCCTCCGTCGGTTCGGCACGGCCAGGCAAGTCCTGGATCTTGCGGGCAGGGCGGTGTTTCCCGGACTCATCAATACCCATAATCACCTCTTCCAAACCCTTATTAAGGGGCTGGGGGACGACCGGGTTCTATCCGACTGGCTGAAGTACGTAACCTTTCCCACGGCTGCCTATCTAGAGCCTGAGGATACGTACTACGGCGCCCTCCTGGGTTGCCTGGACGGCCTCCACAGCGGGACCACTACCATGGTGGAATATATGTATCCCCACCCGAGGCCGGGCTTGAGCGACGGCATCCTGGAGGCCTTCCGCGCTTTAGGTATCAGGGCCGTCTTCGGGCGGGGGTACATGAATACCGGCGAGAAGTACGGGGTTCCCCGGGCCATAATGCAGGACGGGGACGAGGTAGAAAAGGACTTCCGCCGGCTCTATGACAAGTACCATGGCGATATGATTAAGATATGGCTGGCTCCGGCGGCCCCGTGGTCCAGCGACCGCGAGACCCTCCTCCGGGTCAGGGATCTGGCCCGGGAATTTAAGACGGGCATAGCAGTCCATATTTCGGAAACCCCCTTCGACCGTTGGGCCACCGAGGACCTCCATGGGATTCCCGATGTGGACCTCATGGTGGAGCTGGGGCTGATGGGCCCCAACCTCCTGATGGTCCACTGCGTCCACCTTACCTCGCGGGATATCCGCATTGCCAGGTACTTCGATGCCCGGGTTTCCTACAATCCTACCAGCAATATGTATCTGTGTTCCGGCGTGGCCCCTATACCCCGGCTGGTAGAGGCAGGGGTGACGGTCGGCCTGGGTACCGACGGCGCCGGCAGCAACAACGGCAACGACATGCTGGAGACCTTGAAGTTTGCCGCCCTGCTCCAGAAAGTCCACCACCTGGATCCTACGGTGATCACTGCCGAAAAGGTGCTGGAGATGGCCACCATTGACGCTGCCAGGGCCATTGGCATGGACGAAGAAATCGGTTCCTTGGAGCCGGGGAAGAAGGCGGACCTGTTCGTGTTCAATCCCTTCAGGGGGGCCAAGGCGGTGCCCATGCACCATCCCGTGTCCACCCTGGTCTATTCTTCCTCCCAGGCTAATGTGGAAATGGTGATGGTGAACGGCAGGGTGGTTCTATCCGAGGGCAGGGTACAGACGGTGGACGAGGAAAAGATCCTGCCTGAGGCCCACCGCGCGGCCGTAAGACTGGCCGAGCGGGCGGGTACGGGAAGGTTCCTGGCCGAGCGCGGGTGGCGTTCCCTGGCCTTTTAACGGTTGCTGGGATTTATTCGACTTAAGGAGTTGAGGATAACGTCATGAAGCGGTTTGTCACCCCCATATCGGCTGTAATTATCGGGCTGGCGGTGGGCGCCGGAGTAATTTACGTCATGGGCTTGGACCCGGCGGAAGCCTACCGGAGCCTTCTTAAAGGGGCCCTGGGCTCCAAGAACGGCCTGGCTGAAACGGTGGTCAAGGCCACTCCCCTAATCTTTACCGGTTTGAGTTTTGCCGTAGCCCGCATGGCCGGCCTTTTGAATATCGGGGCTGAGGGGCAGCTTTACGTTGGAGGCCTTACCGGCATCGCCGTGGGCATCTACCTCCAGGGATTACCCTTGGCCGTGCACCTCCCCTTGGCCCTCCTGGCGGGTTTTGTGGGCGGCGGGCTGTGGGGGCTCATCGCGGGCGCCCTGAAGGTCCGGTTCGGAGCCAGCGAGATTATTACTACCGTGATGTTGAACTATGTGGCCATATATCTCGTAAGCCTTATGGTGACCGGTCCCATGATCGAGCCTCCTGGTAATTTTCCCCAGAGCCCGCCCGTTTTGGACAGCGCCCGCCTGCCTGTGGTGGTATCGGGAACCAGGCTTCACCTGGGCTTTGTGGTGGCCTTACTGATGGTGGTCTTTTACTATGTTTTCCTCTGGCACACCACGGTAGGATACGAAGCCCGGGTCTCCGGACATAACCCCCGGGCAGCCGGGTATGCCGGTATGAATGCGGTGCGCAATACTCTTTTCGTTATGTTCCTGGCCGGCGGTATGGGCGGACTGGCCGGGGCCAGCGAGCTCCTCGGCGTGCAGCACCGCCTGTTCCAGAATTTCTCTCCGGGCTACGGCTTTGACGGGATAGCGGTGGCCCTCCTGGGCTACAACTCACCCATAGGGATTATCCTTGCCTCCCTCCTCTTCGGCGGCCTGCGGAGCGGGGGTAACATGATGCAGATGACGGCCGGAGTGCCCGTGGCCATTGTGTACGTAATCCAGGCGGTGGTCATCATCTTCGTGGCCTGCGAGGAACTGTTCCGGCGGTGGCAGAAGAACAAGGTCGGGCCGAAATTTAACTTGCGATCGCTACTTTCCGCACAGCCGAGGGAGGTCAAGAAGAGCCATGACTGATTTTCTAAAGGAACTCACCAATTTCCTGGCGGCCGACGTCCGCACCGCCGTCCCCCTGCTCCTGGCCGCCACCGGGCTGATCTTCAGCGAGCGTTCGGGCATCGTTAACATAGGTGCCGAGGGTATGATGCTCATCGGCGCCCTGGCGGGAGTGGCGGGGTCCTACTTCTTGGGGCACGCCTGGATGGGAGTTTTGGTGGCGGCCCTGGTGGGCGTCCTCCTGGGGCTACTGTTCGGCTTCCTGGTGGTAACGGCCCGGGCCAGCCAGATTGTAATAGGCGCCGCCTTCAACCTCTTGGGTTTGGGACTGACCACTTCCCTGGCGCGGGTTATCTTCGGGGTTAACACTTCCCCGCCTCCCATCGACGCCTTTAAACCGGTGGCCGTACCGGGACTGTCTCGTATACCGGTCCTGGGGGAAGTGATCTTCCACCAGACGCAGCTCACGTATCTCGCGTTGGTGCTGGTGCCGGTGACCTACTTTATTCTGTTTAAGACCACCCTGGGACTCAAGGTGCGGGCGGTAGGCGAATATCCGCGGGCGGCTGACACGGTGGGCATTAACGTGTACCGCATTCGCTATGGGGCGAGCATGGTGTGCGGGATGTTTTGCGGGCTGGCCGGGGCCTATCTGTCCCTGAGTCTCCTCAACTTCTTCACGGAGAATATGACCGCCGGTAAGGGCTTTATCGCTTTGGCTACGGTGATCTTCGGCAAGTGGAACCCCTTCGGCGTTTTGGGCGCAGCCCTGGTCTTCGGGGCCGGGGAGGCCCTTCAGTACCGCCTCCAGGCCGCCGGCGCCAATGTCCCCTATCAGCTCCTCCTAATGATACCCTACCTCCTCACTATAGCAGCCCTGGCCGGGTTTGTAGGCCGGGCCGTACCGCCGGCCTCTTCGGGCAGGCCCTATGTAAAAGAGTGAGAACGAGTGAGGTGAGAAGCCTTGTGTGCCGTACGTCTTGAGGCCGTCGCCAAGGTAACCGGGCGTGCCAGATACGCCGCCGACCTTCACTTCCCCGATATGGTGCACCTCAAAGTGGTGCGCAGTCCCCTACCCCATGCCCTGATTAAGCAGATCGATGTCTCCGCCGCCCTGGCGGTGGAGGGAGTGCTGGCCGTGTTCACCGGGGCGGATTTCCCGGGAAAGGTGGCCCAGGAGAAGGAACGGCCGGTCCTGGCCCGGGATAGGGTGCTCTATGTCGGGGACGGCGTAGCCGTGGTGGCGGCGGAAAGCGAGGAGGCGGCTGAGGAGGGCGCCCGCCGGGTTCAGGTGGTATACGAGCCCCTGCCGGCGGTGCTGGACCCTTTGGAGGCCATGAAGCCGGAGGCTCCCAAGGTCCACGGGGATACCAACATCATCTGCCACCACGTGGTGCGGCGCGGCAACGTCGAAGAGGGCTTCGCCGGGGCCGAGGTCGTCCTTGAGCGGACCTACCGGACCCACCGGGTCCAGCATGCGGCCCTGGAGGTGGAGGCGGCCATGGCCGTGCCAGAAGGGGACCACATGGTGGTCTACTGCCCGGGCAAGAGCCCCTTCAACGCCCGGCGCATAGTGGCCGAGGCCATGGGCTGGCCCCTCAACCGGGTCATCATAAGGGAGACCACCATCGGCGGGTCCTTCGGCGGAAAGGATTACGATATGGGAGTGCTGGCCGCCAGGGCGGCCCTCGCGGCCTACCGGCTGGGAAGGCCGGCCCGGATTAAGCTTGCCCGCGAGGAGTCCAGCGTGGAGGGCACCAAACGCCATCCCTACGTGTTGAGGTATAAGGTAGGGGCCAGGAAGGACGGGACCCTCTGCGCCATGGAAGTGTACGGCGTGGCCGACGGGGGAGCCTATGTTTCCAAGACGCCCTTGGTGACGTGGCGTTCGGCCGTGGAGGCCACGGGGCCCTACCGCATTCCCCACGTCCAGGTGGACATCTACGGCGTGTTTACCAATAATGTGTACTCCGATGCCCTGCGGGGATTCGGTTCCCCCCAGGTAAACTTTGCCGTGGAACTGCTCATGGATGAACTGGCTGAGATCCTGGGCCTGGACCCCCTGGAGCTCAGACTGAGGAACGGCCTTCGGGAAGGGGATACGGGGCCCACGGGCCAGGTCATGCGGGATGTCAGCCTAGCCACCTGCCTGCGGCGGGTGGCGGATGCGGCGGGCTGGGCGGAGAAGCGGCCGGCCTACGCACGGCAGGAGGGATACCGGCGGCGGGGAATCGGTCTGGCCTGCAGCTTCCGCGGCACTTGTTTCGGCGCCGGGGGCGAGGGGCTGGATGCCGCCGGCGCCGCCCTCCTGGTCCACAGGGACGGTACGGCCGACCTTTCCTGCGGCATCGTGGAAGTGGGGCAGGGCTCCCGCACCGTCTTTGCTCGCATTGTAGAGGAGGTCCTGGGCCTTCCCCTGGAAAGGATCCACGTGAATGCCCTGGATACCGCCCGGGTACCGGACAGCGGCCCCACGGTGGCCTCCCGGGGAACGGTCATCGGGGGCAACGCCGTCCTGCGGGCCGCCGAGCAGGTGCGCAGGGCCATGGAGGGGGTGGCCGCCGAACTGCTGGGGTGCTCCCCCGGGGAAGTCACTTTCCGGGCCGGCCGGGTGGCGGCCCGGGGCTCGGGCCAATCCCTGCTTTTCGAGGAGGTGGCTGCCGAATGCTACCGCCGGGGGGTGAGCCTATACGGCTTTGGCTGGTACAAGGCGCCGGACCTACCCTGGGATCGCTCCGTGGGCCAGGGTGAGGCCTACTTCGGCTACGTCTATGCCGCCAGTGTGGCGGAGGTGGAAGTGGACCTGGAAACCGGTCAGGTGGAGGTTTTGGGTTATTATGCGGCCCATGATGTGGGCCTGGCCTTAAACCCCGCGGAAGTGGAGGGCCAGATTTGCGGCGGCGCCGCCATGGGCATCGGGTACGCCCTCATGGAGGACGTAGGCCTGGCCGGAGGGGAAGTGAAGAATACCAATTACGACCGCTACCTGTTGCCCACCTGCCTGGACGTGGGTAACCTGGTCCCCCTCATCGTGGAGGAGCCCTGCCGGTTCGGCCCCCTGGGGGCCAGGGGCCTGGGCGAGCCCGCCACCCAGATCGTGGCGCCGGCCATCGTCAACGCCATATGCCAGGCCCTAGGCGGGCGGCTCTACGAGATACCCGCCACCCTGGAGGCCGTGTTGAGCAAGGCGCGGGGGCGTTAGCATAGCCCTCGGGCCGTAGAGGCGCCGGCCGGGGCCCTTGCCGGAATATGCTCGAGGAGCGTGGAGGACGTGGGTATTCTCATCAAGGACGGCTGGGTTCTCACCCGGGAGGGGGAGGGCCTGGAGTTTAAGCGGGGATACGTCTGGATCGAAGGGGACCGGATTCGAGAAATAAGATCAGACGACAGGCGTCAAAAGGCCCTGGAAGACGGCTGCACCCTGGTCATCAATGCCCGCGGCTGCGCCGTATTGCCCGGGATGATCAACGGCCATTCCCACCTCTTCCAGACCTTCGTCCGGGGGCTGGGGGAGGGTAAGCCCCTTATGGAATGGCTCCAGTCCGCCGTCTGGCCCATGGCCACCTGTATGGAGGAGGAAGACTTTTACCTGGCGGCCCTTATAGGGTGCCTGGAGAACCTCAAGGGCGGGGCTACGGCGGTTATAGACATGCACTACGTCCACACCACCAAGGCCAGCTCCGATATGGTTCTGCAAGCCATGCAGGACACGGGGATACGGGGTTATCTCTGCCGGACCTCGGCGGACCAGAACTACCACCCGCCCCTCATGGAGGACAAGGATACGGTTTTCAAGGAGATGGACCGGCTCCTGGGCCGGTGGCACGGGCGGGCCGGGGGGAGGCTCAGCCTGATGGTAGGGCTCCTCAATCCCTGGGCCTGCTCGGCCGACCTGGTGAAGAGCGCGGTGGAGTACGCCGGCGCCAACGGCCTCCGGCTGCAGATCCACGTGGCCGAAAGCGACGCGGTGGTGGAGAAGACCCTCAAGGCGTACGGGCTGCGCAACGTGGACTGGCTGAAAGAGCAGGGCTGCCTGGGCGAAAACGTTCAGTACGTCCACGGGGTATGCCTGGAGGACGACGAGCTGGAGGTGCTAAAGGAGCACGGGGTTTCCCTGGTTCATTGTCCCATCGCCAATATGTACCTGGCCTCCGGGACGGCCAGGGTTACCGACTGGCTGGCCAGGGGCCTTAACGTGGCTCTGGCTACCGACGGTCCGGGCAGCAACAACAGCCAGGACATGCTCGAGGTTCTGAAATTCACCGCCTGCCTGCAGAAATTGCGGACCATGGATGCAGCAGCCCTTTCCTGCGGTCAGGTCCTGGACATGGCTACCGCCGGCGGGGCCCGGGCCCTGGGGAGGGACGACCTGGGGGTGCTGGAGGAAGGAGCTAAGGCTGACGTGATAACCGTGCGCCTGGACCGCATGCATATTGCGCCGGTGCACAGGATCGATTCCGCTCTGGTATATAATGCCAACGGAGGTGATGTGGACACCGTTCTGGTGGACGGTCGGGTGGTAGTGTACCAGGGACGCTCTACCCTGGTGGATGAGGAGGAGATTAGGGCCAAGGCCCAAAAAAGGATAGCCCAATTAAGGAGGCAAGTAGGCCTATGAAGAAGTGGATGGTCATTTTAGTGGCGGCGGCCCTGCTGGCCGTGTTGTCGGCAGGGTGCGGCTCCAACTCTGGGTCCAACAGCAGCACCGGAAGTCAGGCGCCCTCTACCGGCGAAGCTTCCGGAGAGAAAAAGCAGCTAAAGATCGCCTTGCTGCTGCCGGGCCCTATTAACGACATGGGCTGGAATGCCTCGGCCTATGAGGGATTAAAGCAGGCTGAGGAGAAATACGGCGCTTCGGTGGCTTACGTGGAAAACGTGGCCCAGTCCGACATGGAAGAAAACTTTCGCGGCTTTGCCTTGCAGGGATATGACCTCATCATCGGCCACGGCTTTCAGTTCGGGGATGCGGCCATGAAGGTGGCCTCCCAATTTCCCAACGTGAAGTTCGTAGTAACCAGCAGCAACATCTCTCAGGCGCCGAATTTGGCGTCCGTAAACATTGACAACGAAATGCAGGGCTTCGTAATGGGAGCCGTGGCGGCCTTGCTGACGAAGTCGGGCACCGTGGGCGCCATAGGCGGGGAGCAGATACCGCCCATCGTGGGCTCCGTCGAGGGATTTGAGAAGGGGGCAAAATACATCAACCCCCATATCGAGGTTCTTACGGCTTATACGGGGAACTTTAACGACGTGAACAAAGCCAAGGAAACGGCCTTGGCCATGATAGCCCAAGGGGCCGACATTATTATGGCCAACGCCAACCAGGCCGGGTTGGGTTCCATTCAGGCCTGCCAGGAGAAAAAGGTCCTGGCCATCGGCAGCAATATGGACCAAAATCCCATCGCTCCGGACACGGTCGTGGTGAGCGTCATCAAGAGCGTTCCGGTACTTATCTCCTATGTTGTCGACCTCATATACAACAATGAGTTTGAGGCCAAGTTCTACAACCTGGGGGTTAAAGAAGGGGCGGTTTACCTCTCCCCCTGGCACGGATTTGAGGACAAGATACCCCAGGACGTCAAGGACCGTGTGGCGGGTATCCTGAAGGATCTGGAAGAGGGCAAGCTGGATATCCAGCAGTACAAGTAAAGCAGGCTGCAGCGAAAGGTGGGCCGTCCCGGGCCTGCCTCAAAGCAGGCCCGGGAGCCTTGCTGAGAAGTACGGCCATGCCGGGGATCCAGGTGCATGGCAGTACGGAACGACGGTGCCGGGCCGCAGGCCGTCAGGGAGGGGGCCGGGGGGGAGCACCGGGCTCCCGGGGGCCGGCAGTGGAGCTACCGAGTCGGCCGGACCGGCATCCTGCGGAAGATAGGATGCGCATACATCTTAAAAGAGCTGGCAGGAGGAAAGTGTTAATGGCGGTTGTTCTGGGTGGTTACCTTGTCCCTTCGACGGCGCGAGGGCCCCTGCGAGAGTGGGGCCTGCGCATAAGGGGCGACGCTGTTCTGGAGATCGCGCCCAACGAGGAGCTCTTGTGCAACCCGGGAGGGGAGGAGATATATGATTTCCGCGACTGTATCCTCACCCCGGGGTTTATAAACGGCCACATGCACATGTACGGCGTGCTCTCCCACGGAATCGAGGTACCGGCGGCGCCCACTGGGTTCCAAAGTTTCCTGGACGATTTCTGGTGGCCCCTGGTGGAAAACCGGCTGGACCACGACATGATTCGGGCCTCCACCGCCTGGGCCTGCTTGGAGATGCTGCGCTCCGGGATCACCACCTTCTGCGACATCCTGGAGGCGCCCTACGCCATTCCCGGCGCCCTGGCGGTGGAAAAGAAAGTGGTGGAAAGGGCAGGGATGCGGGGCCTCCTTTCCTTCGAGGCCTGTGAGCGGGTGAGCCCCGAGAACGGGCAGTTAGGATTGGAAGAGAATGCCCGCTTGATAAAGGAGGGCTCTAGCGACTTTGTGGGAGGTCTTATGAGCGTTCATACCACCTTCACCTGCTCGCCCTCCTTCCTCAAGGCGGCCGACGGCATGGCCAGGAGCCTGGGCGCCCTGTTCCATATGCACCTTTCGGAGAGCAGTTACGAGCCGGGGTACTGCTTGGAAAAGTACGGCAAGCGGCCGGTAGAGGTCTACCGGGACCTCGGCATCCTGGGACCCCACGTGGTGGCCTCCCAGGGAGTGGATCTCAGTCCGGAGGAAATTGAGCTTCTAAAGGAACACGAGGTGAAGCTGGTCCACATGCCCCTTTCCAACTGCGAGGTGGGGGGCGGAATCGCTCCGGTACCCCTTCTCCTGGAGCAGGGCGTGACGGTGGGGCTGGGGACCGACGGATATATCAACAATTTCTTCGAAGTAATGCGGGGGGCCTTCCTGTTGCACAAGGCGGCCCAGAAGAACCCGGGAGTGATGCCGGCCTCCACCGTTTGGGCCATGGCCACGGAAATGGGGGCCCGGGCCCTGGGACGGCCCGACCTGGGGCGCCTGGAGCCGGGATGCAAGGCCGACCTGGTGGCCGTAGCGGCAGACACGCCGACACCGGTAAACGAGAAGAATATTTTCGACCAGCTCGTTTTATACCGCAACCCGGAAAACATCCGGGCCGTCATGGTGGGGGGCCGCCTGGTGGCGGCAGCAGGACGGGTGCTGACCCTGAACGAACAAGAAGTCCGCGCGCAGGTAAAAGAGGCGGCCCTGAGGCTCTGGGCCTTCAAAGGAGGGAAGACGGGCCATGGGAGTAGTTAGCCGCCCTGTTCCCCGGGTGGATGCCTATGAAAAGGTAACGGGCCGGGCGAAATTCGCCGCTGATCTTTACTTCCCCGGGATGCTGTACGGCAAGGTGCTGCGCAGCCCCCACGCCCATGCCCGTATAGTAAAGATCGATGTTTCTCGGGCCAGGGAGGTGCCCGGGGTCCACTGTGTGCTTACGGCCGCTGACCTCCCGGCTGCCCGGTCGTGGTTTACGTACCTCTTTCTGGCAGAGGACGAGGTCCGGTACACGGGGGATGCCGTGGCCATGGTGGCGGCGGAGGATCCGGACGCGGCCGAGGAGGCCCTTAAGGCCATCGAAGTGGTCTACGAGCCCTTGCCGGGGGTCTTTACCATAGAAGAGGCCCTGGAGCCCGGCGCGCTCCAGGTACAGGACTACGCCCCGGGCAACATCGTCCGGAACAGCCACTGGCCGGTGCGCCGGGGCAACGTGGAGGAGGGCTTTGCCCGGAGCGACGTGATCATCGAGAGGGAGTACCGCACCCCCTTCATCGAACATGCCTATATCGAACCGGAGGCGACCGTAGCCGTTCCCGACCCGGTGGACGGATCCGTCACGGTCTACGGGTCCGTACAGAATCCCTACATGACCCGGAGGTATGTGGCCGCCGCCCTGGGAACCGCTCTGGGCAAGGTGCGGATCATCCAGCAGACCCTGGGAGGGTCCTTCGGAGGCAAAGAAGAGGTTATGGGATTGATGTGCGGCCGGGCGGCCGTCATGGCGGTGAAGACCGGCCGGCCGGTGAAGATGGTGAACACGCGGGAGGAATCCTTCGTCGAGAGCGCCAAGCGCCATCCCTTTCGCCTGCGCTATAAAATAGGCGCCACCCGTGAAGGCAGGATAATGGCCTTTGAAGCCGAGCTGGTAGACGAGGGCGGCGCCTACAACTCCCAGGCCCAGTTCATGAACTGGCGGGCATGCGTCCACTCAGCGGGCTGTTACGAGATACCTAACGTGAAGGTGGACGTTTATGCCGTGCATACCAACAACGTGTACGGCGGCGCCATGCGCGGGTACAGTTCTCCCCAGGTTATTTTCGGCCAGGAATCCTTAATGGACGAGCTGGCCGAAGCCCTGGGGATGGATCCGGTGGAGCTGAGGCGCAAAAACGCCCTGCGCTTCGGCTCGGTAACCATCACCGGCCAGAAGCTGGACGACCAGCCGGTTAACGTCCTGGCGGTAATGGAAAGGGTGCTGGAGGAGGCCGATTACTTCAACAGGCGGGAGGAATATACCCGCCAAAGGGAAAAGGGCGGCCCCCGGCGCCGGGGCATCGGCATGGCGGTGAGCTACCGCGGCTGCGGCCTGGGAGCCGAGACTGCCGACGCCACCGGCGGATTGGTTTCGGTGCAGGAGGACGGGAGCGTAATTATCCGTTCGGGCCTGACGGACAACGGTCAGGGCCTGTCCACCTCCCACGCCCAGATAGTGGCCGAAGAATTGGGTATCCCCTTGAGCAAGGTCGTTTACCAGCGGGTGGACACTTCCACCATGCCCGACGGAGGCATGACCGTAGCCTCCAGGGGTACTTACACGGGCGGGCGGGCCATGCTCCTGGCGGCGCGGAAGGTGAAAGAGATCATCTTCCGGGGCGCGGCAGAACTCTTGTCCTGCCGTCCGGAAGAGCTGGCGAGCTCGGACGGCCTGATTTTCTGCTCCTCCGACCCGTCCAAGAAAGTATCCTTTGAGGAAGCCGTGCGCCACTGCCTGTTCCGGGGAGAGACCCTGACTCAGCTGGGGTGGGTCGTGCCGCCGGAGCTGCCATGGGACCGGCCTACTGGACAGGGCAAGGCATTTCCGACTTATATGTACAGCTGCGTGGTGGCCGAGGTGGAAGTTGATACGGAGACGGGGCAGGTAGAGGTATTAAGGGTTACCGCGGGCCACGACGTGGGCAGGGCCATCAATCCGGCCTTGGCTGCGGGACAGATTTACGGGGGTATTGTCATGGGCATGGGAATGGCCCTTATGGAAGAAGTGGAACTGCACAAGGGTGTCATCCTGAACCCCAATTTCGACAGCTACACCATACCCACCTCCCTGGATATGCCGGAAATGAAGCCCCTGCTCCTGGAGAGCGAGGACCCGGTAGGTCCCTTTCACGCCAAGAGCTTGGGCGAACCGGCCATGGAATGCGTGGCCGCGGCCATCGTCAATGCCGTCGCCCACGCAACGGGCAGGCGGGTGCGCAGCCTGCCGGCTAATCTCGAAAAAGTACTGCTGGGCAAGACCCTTGCCAGGTCCTAGGAGGTGCGATCGTGCATAAGTTCGACTATGTAAAGGCCCGTTCACTGGAGGAGGCCCTAAGAGCCCTTTCCCAGGGGGGAGAGAAGGCGTGTGCCTTGGCAGGGGGGACGGACCTCCTGGTGGGCTTCCGGGCCGAGGACGCCCGCCTGAGGCATATCGAGCTGGTAGTCGATATCGGCGACCTCACCGAGCTGGCTTACATTAGGGAGGAAAACGGGTGTGTGGCCCTGGGAGCCCTGACCACCCATGCCGCGATTGCCGAGTCTTCCCTCATACGAGTGGCCGCGCCCTTCCTGGCGACGGCCTGCTCTCAAGTGGGTTCGCCCCAGATACGCAACCGGGGCACGGTGGGAGGGAACTTGTGCAACGCTTCCCCTGCCGCCGACACCCTACCAGTTTTGGTAGCCCTCGAGGCCGAAGTGGTCCTCCGGAGCCTTGGGGGAGAGCGGAGGGTCCCGGTAAGCCGTTTCGTCGAGGGCCCCCACCGAACCGGCCTCCGGCCGGGGGAACTGGTGACCGAGGTCCGCTTTAACCGGCCCCTTCCCGGCAGCCGGACCTGCTTCATAAAACTCGGCCGGCGCAAGGCCATGAGCATCGCTCGCTTAAGCATCGCCGTCCTGCTCAGAACGGGCGACGGCGGAGTGGTGGAGGAGATCCGGTTGGTTCCGGGGGCGGCCCTACCGGTCCCGGCCAGGGTGACGGCGGCCGAAGAGATTCTCCGGGGCCAAGGGCTTACCGTGGAGCTGGCCCGGGAAGCGGGGGAGAAACTCGCCCAGGAGATGGTGCGCATCACCGGGCAGAGGTGGTCTACGCCTTATAAAGTTCCGGCCATAGCCGCCCTTACCAGGAGGGCTATCCTAACAGCTGGGGGGCTCGAGGATGTCGCTACTAGATCTCAAGCTTAAAGTCAACGGTAAGGAATACCGGGTAAAGGTAAGACCCCATAAGCGACTGCTGGACGTCCTGCGGGACGACCTTCACCTGACCGGCACTAAAGAGGGGTGCGGCATCGGCGAATGCGGTGCCTGCACCGTTATCATGGACGGTCGGGCGGTCAATTCCTGCCTGGTGCTGGCAGCCTCGGCCGAGGGAAAAGAGATATACACCATCGAAGGGCTGGAGCAGGACGGTAAACTCCACCCCCTCCAGGAGGCCTTCATGCGCCACAACGCCCTTCAGTGCGGTTTCTGCACTCCGGGGATGATTATGAGCGCCAAGGCCCTGCTGGACAAAAACCCCCATCCCACCCGGGAGGAAATAAAAGAGGCCATCTCCGGCAACCTGTGCCGCTGCACGGGTTACCGGCAGATTATAGAAGCCATCGAGGAGGTGAGCGAATCGGCGTCTAAGGGAGCTCGTGAATAATTATACGGCATGTGGAGACTGCGTTATTTTAAAAACCCAAAAACCCAAAAGGAGGTTTGGACTTAATGAAGAGGCTATTAGCCATTTTGGTAACGTTGTTCTTGCTCTTGGGTGTGGCAGCCTGCGGAGGCGGGCAGAAGCAAGAGAGCAAGCCTCAAGACCAGACCCAGGAAAGCCAGTCTGAAAAGCAGGAAGGTCAGAAGAAATTAAAAGTTGCCTTGCTGTTGCCGGGTACCATCAACGATATGGGGTGGAACGCCATCGCCTATGAAGGTCTGAAGCTGGCGGAGAAGAACTATGGAATCGAAACGTCCTATCGGGAGAAGGTTTCCCAATCGGAGATGGAAGAAGCCTTCCGGGGCTACGCTAACCAGGGCTTTGACGTTATAATGGGACATGGTTTTGAATTCGGAGATGCGGCTATGAAAGTGGCCAAGGACTTTCCTAATGTTAAGTTCGTGGTTACGAGTAGCGATATCAGCCAGCCCCCCAACCTGGGCTCCCTCAAGGTAAATAACACGGAGGTGGGCTTCATCGCCGGGTACTTGGCGGGGCTCCTCACCAAGACGGGAACGGTAGGATACATCGGCGGTATGGACATCCCGCCGATACGGGATGCCATGATAGGCTACGAACTAGGTGCCAAGCTGGCTAACCCCAATGTAAAGGTCCTGTCCACCATGACCGGCAGCTTCCATGACGTGGCAAAAGCCAAGGAGCAGGCCTTGGCCTTTATTCAACAGGGTGCCGATGTGCTCTTGGGTAATGCCGATGAATCCGGTCTCGGCGTTATCCAGGCTGCAGTGGAGAAGAACGTCCTCGCTATAGGCTACAGTATGGATCAGAGCCCGGCGGCGCCCGACCATATTCCGGCCAGTACCCTCCAGAGCTATCCCATTGCCATCAACCACCTGATAGAGCTCATCTTGGAAGGCAAGTGGGAGCCCAAGTACTACGGAATGGGCATCAACGAGGGCGCCACGGGTATCATCTGGAACGATAAATTTATGAACAAGCTGCCCGCGGGAGTCAAGGAAAAGATGGAACAGTTCCTAGAAGACATTAAGTCGGGCAAGCTCGATGCGGAAAAACTGGCCGTAGAAAAAGGGCTTAAGAAATAGTCTGTTGAAACCATAAGGGTGGTCCTCCCGGAAGGGGGTTCCCCCCTCTCCTCCCCTAATGGATGAAGGAATTCCGTATTCAGAAGATTGGTTTAGGTAGGTTAGTGCGCGTTCTGCTCGTCCATGTAAGTAGTAAAGACTAATAATTTGACTGTTGAGGAGGCGGCTTAACGCATGAAAAACCTCATAATTGCATTTACCGTCTTATTCCTGCTCCTGGGCACCGCGGCCTGCGGTGGCGGTAGTAAGGGAGGAGGTCCCACTTCAGGGCAGCAGCAGGAAAAGAAAGAGGGGAGCGCAGCAGACAAGCCCAAAGTGGCTCTCTTGCTCCCGGGTAATATCAATGATTTAGGGTGGAATACCATTGCTTATGAAGGCTTGAAACTGGTAGAAAAGGAATATGGGCTTACTACTTCCTATATGGAGAGGGTGGCCCAGTCCGAAATGGAGGAAGTGTTTCGCAACTATGCCAATCAGGGCTTCAAGGTAATCTTTGCCCACGGATTTCAGTTCGGCGACGCGGCGCTTAAGGTGGCAAAAGACTTTCCCGAGGTTAAATTTATTGTCACCAGTCATACCATCGCCCAACCCCCTAACCTGTGCTCTCTTATTGTAGATAACACGGAGGTAGGCTTTCTTGCAGGTTACGTAGCCGGGCTGGCTACTAAGACCGGCGTTGTAGGCTATTTGGGGGGGAAGGATATTCCACCAATCAGGGACGCCATGTACGGTTATATAGTGGGAGCGAAGCTCGCCAATCCCAACGTAAAGGTGCTGGCTACCATGCTGGATACCTTTGAAGACGTGGCTAAGGCTAAGGAACAGGCTCTGGCCTTTATCCAGCAGGGAGCCGATGTGCTTTTGGGTAACGGTAATGAAGCCGGCCTGGGCGTAATACAGGCGTGTCAGGAGAAGGATGTTTTGGCTATAGGCTACAGCATGGACCAGAGCTCGGCCGCGCCGAATCACGTGCTGGCCAGCAGCCTCCAGAGTTATCAAATGGCCTTTAAACACGTTATGGGTTTAATTCTGGATGGAAAATGGGAACCCATTCACTACAGGGCCAGCCTTAACGAAGGCGCGACCGGTATAATTTGGAATGAAAAAGTTCTGGCTAAGTTGCCGGCCGAGGTCAAGACCAAAACAGATGAAATAGAGGAGAGAATAAAGGCGGGCGAGTTAGATATTGAAAAAATGGTTGTAGAGGAAGGCCTCAAGAAGTAAGCCCCTTAAGTATTCCGGGGAGACTCCTGCTGGGGGTCTCCCCCCATGGATCTTCCCAGGGGGGAAAGTGATGGAAAAGATTCAACTTAAGATTAACGGGCGGCTGTACAGCGTTAAGGTTAACCCTAACTGGACGCTCCTCAAAGTACTCCGGCAGATTCTCGGGCTGACGGGCACCAAGTGCGGGTGCGCCACGGGGGATTGCGGGGCGTGCAAGGTGCTGGTGAACGGGGAGGCCGTAAAATCCTGCACCTTGCTGGCCAGGAAGGCCCAGGGTAAAGAGATCGTCACCATTGAGGGTCTAAGCCGGGGCGGGGAACTGCACCCCGTGCAGCGCGCTTTTATAGAGACCGGTGCCGTCCAGTGCGGCTTCTGCACCCCCGGCATGATAATCGCGGCCAAAGCTCTGCTGGACAAAAATCCCAATCCTTCCCGGGAAGAGATATGCGAGGCCTTACAAGACAACTTATGCCGGTGTACGGGCTACGTCAAGATAATCGAGGCCGTGGAACTGGCCGCCGCCTGGCTCAAGGGGGGGACTAACGGGGCCTCCGGCGAGTGCGCTACCGGTGGCCAGGTGGTAGGGAAGGGGCGGCCCTTGCGCGATGCTGTAGATAAAGTGACGGGACGCACGGTGTATATGGCTGACATGCGCCTTCCCGGTATGTTGTACGGCCGGGTGCTTTTCAGCCCGGTGGCCCACGCCAGGATAAAGCGTATTGATGTGAGCAAGGCGGAGGCGCTGCCGGGGGTAAGGGCCGTGGTGACCTACAAGGATTCCCCGCGCGTACCGTATAACAGCGCCCTGCGCTTTAAGGGGCACGATATCCCTCACGATGAGTATATTTTTGACGATACGGTAAGATATTTGGGAGACCGGGTGGCCGCAGTAGCGGCCGACGACCCGGAGACGGCGGAGAAAGCCCTGAGGCTCATTGAAGTAGAGTATGAGGAACTGCCGGCAGTGTTTGACCCGGAGGAAGCCTTGAAACCGGAGGCGCCGCCGGTTCACGAGGGCGGGAACTTAATTAAAAAGCTCGAGGCCGCGGCCGGCGATGTGGAAAGGGCTTTGGACGGAGCCGATTACGTATTCACCGACCGTATCAAGCTGCCTATAGTTACCCATGTGGCTTTAGAGCCCCACGCCAGCCTGGCCCAATTCGACGCCGCGGCGGGCAAGCTCACCGTATGGAGCGCGAATCAGAACATTTTCGCCACGCGGATCATCCTTTCGGAAATCTTCGGTCTGTCGGTGAACAAGGTACGGGTCATCAAACCCCCGGTGGGCGGAGCCTTCGGGGGCAAGCTGGAGGCCATTTTGGAGCCGGTAGCGGCCCTTTTATCCCTTAAGAGCGGGAAGCCGGTACTGGTGGAAATGAAGCGCAGGGATATCATGGTATCCACCCGGACGCGCCACTCTGCCGTATATTACTTGAAGACGGGAGTAAAGAAAGACGGCACCATAGTGGGCCAGGACATAACGGCCTATTTCAATACCGGGGCCTACGCCAGCAGCGCCCTTAACGTGCCCAGCGCCATGATGGATAAGGCCTTCCGCCTTTACCGCATACCTAATTTGCGGGTAACCGTTTATCCGGTCTATACCAATTGCCCGGTGGCCGGCGCCATGCGCGGCTACGGCTCGCCTCAGCTCATGGCCGCCAGAGAAATCCACCTGGATAAAGTGGCCAGAAAACTGGGACTGGACCCCGTGGAATTCCGCAGGAGGAACTTGGTAAGACCGGGGGATATAAATCCTCGCTTCGGCACCTCCCTAGGCAATTGCCGCGTTCTGGATTGCCTGGAAAAAGGAGCGGAGAGGTTCGGGTGGGAGGCGAAAAGCCGGCAGCCCAAGGGTGGGCGTTTTCGCCGGGGCATTGGCGTGGCTGCAGGCAATCACGGCAACGGCACCTTTGGGGTACATGTGGACATGACCACCGTAGCCTTGAAAATGAACGAAGACGGCACGTTGACCATGTTCACGGGTACTCAGGATCTGGGCCAGGGCAGCACCACCATGATGTGCATGGTAGTGGCCCAGGTATTGGGCTTATCGCCCGACCAGATCGAGGTCGTGGAAGCCGATACCGAGCTTACACCCTGGGATCTGGGTACCTACGCCAGCCGAGGGGTCTGGGTGAGCGGCAATGCGGCGCTAAAAGCCGCCCAAAGTATACGCCGGCAGCTTATAGAAGTGGCGGCCTCTATGCTGGGGGTAAAGGAGGAGGACTTGGAGCTGGGGGGTGGGTTCGCCTACTGCCGCCATTCCCCGGATAAGAAAGTCTCCTTACAAGATATAGTAGTGGCAGCTCAACTGAGTAAGGAGGGCAGCCGGGAAATCAGAGCCTACGAAAGCTTCGCCTCGGTAGCCGGTCCTAACTCTTACGGGGTGCACTTTGCTGAAGTAGAAGTGGATACGGAAACAGGAGAAGTCAAAGTCTTGAACTACGTGGCGGTCCACGACGTGGGCCGGGCCATCAATCCCTTGCTGGTAGAAGGCCAGATAGAGGGCGGTATCCAGATGGGCCTGGGCTACGGGCTTACCGAAGAGCTCATCCTGGACAAGAGGAGCGGGAAAGTAATAAATGCTACCCTCAAGGGTTACAAACTTTTCCGGGCCAAGGATATGCCACGGGTAGAAGTGTTGTTGGTAGAGGAGGGAGAATCGCCCGGCCCCTTCGGAGCTAAAAGCATCGGTGAGGCAGCGACTGTGCCTGTGGCCCCGGCGGTGGTTAACGCCGTGGCCGACGCCCTGGGAGTGGAATTCGATGAGCTCCCCGTTACCCCCCAGAGGATACTGGCTAAGTTACGGAGGACACCCTAGGGCTTCAAAGGCACGGTGTCCGGTTCCGCCTGGGAGTACGGCGGCTCGCCGGGTGCCGTCGGGAAGAAGGTCAGGGGAAGGAGGAAGGAGATTATGCCCGTTATTCTGGGGATCAGCGGCAGTCCCCGCAAAGGAGCTACCGATTATGCCGTACAGGTGGCCCTGGAAGAGGCCGCCCGTTTTCCCGGTATTACCACCCGCTACTGGAGTGTGAGGAGCAAGAAAATCGCCTTTTGCACCCATTGCGACCGGTGCATACGGGAGAAGACCATGTGCCACGTGCAGGACGATATCAAAGAACTGGAAGAGCTCGTTCTGGAAGCCGACGGCTTTATCATAGGTTCGCCGGTATACGACATGAATATCACCGCCCAACTGGCCGCCTGTTTCAACCGGCTTCGCCCCATCTTCCTGGTGCATCCAGGTAAACTGCGTAACAAAGTGGGAGGCGCCATCGCTTTGGGGGGCACCCGCCACGGGGGCCAGGAGACGGCCCTCCAGGCCATCATCAACTTCTACCTTATGCACGAGATACTGGTCTGCGGCGGCATAGGCGGCTGCTATAGCGGCGGTACGGTGTGGACGAGGGACGGCAAAGCCCAAGGCGCCGCCGAGGACGAAGTAGGCATGGCCACCGTCAGGGGCTTGGGCAGGGCCATCGGGGAGGCCGTATGGATAACTTCTATGGGCCGCGAACTTTGGGAGGAGAAAAAACAGGAGCTGGGCGTTGGGGACGCCGGGCCGGTTAGGGACCACGCCATCTAAACCGTAGAGGGAAGCGTGGGGGTTTGTCCCCCGCTCTTTCCTTACTGCGCCCCGGCCCGGATAAGGGCGTAGGGACCCCCGCGCAAAGGCCCGTTGACCGTCACCACGGGTGAAGATACAATACTACTGCAAGGAGGAAGGGGCACGAGGTGTTGGAGGTCCAAGTTACCCTCGAGTTCTTCCGCAGACGCACCTCTGTACTTTTCCAAATGCTTCACGTACCGGTCCAAAGCGTGGAGCTTTTGCTCCACCACATGCGGATCAACCATTTTGGGCACCTCCGAAGGACCCGTTCGCCAGGCGCCGACGCAAGTACTGGGCCTGGAGCTTAAGTACGGGCTGAAAATCAAGAAATTCACGCAAGGTTTTTTCGTGAAAGCGCACACGAGCTTGGGGTTCGCGGCAGAAGAGCAGTTTACCGTCTTGCAGAATGTGAAAGCGAAGGACCAGGGGCGCTTCGTTGAGAACTACCAAATCCACTCGCCGCTTAAGGTGCTGCTGTAATGCCACCACCAGGTCGCTGGCGTATCCGTACGGACTCGCGGGCGGCATGCGGGTTTGGTCTACATAGACGGCGATATCTATATCGCTTAATTTATTAGCCGTTCCGCGGGCATAAGAACCGAAAATAAGGGCGAATACGATCTCCGGCCTGGGGGCCAGAAGCTCCCGCAGGTGGTTTTCCAACGAAGTAGTTTTATCCGGCACGACGTTCACGTCGCCTTCCCGCCTTTCCCTTTTATGCCCGGCCGGTGCTCCGCACCTATGGTATAGGCCGGAGCCCTTGCTTCCCTTGGGGAGATTTATATAGGCGTCCTCCCTTATCCTCTGCTTCCCGCCTCAATTTTATAAGAATATACCCCGGCGGACAACCGAAATTTTCCTCCTCCCTCTCCAATTCCCCGAGTGCCTTTGGCCCCTTCGACCGGCCTTCCCGGCTTGGTTGAAATACCTCCTCCGGAACCGGCCGCGACGTCCTCAACGGTGCCACGAAGGAGAAGGGGCGCAAGTTGGGATATCAGCCCCCCGCACCGGTCGGCTTGTTCCTCCGGCTTAAGCTAAAACATATTGACTGCGAAATAGAAGTATAGTATGATAGTATACACCTGCGGAGAGACAGAGCCATAAAGGCCGAAGAATTCTTGGGAGGGGGTTGTACTCGGCCCATGAACCGGAGGGAGTTTCTCAGGCGTTCCCTGGCGGCCGGGGTGGGGGCCTCCCTGGCCCTTACCGGCCTGCAAAGGGTGGGGGTGGCCGAAGGGGCCGTCACCCAGTTCGGCACCCTCATCGACTTAACCAGGTGTGACGGATGTAAAGACCGCAGCTTGCCCCTGTGCGTGGATGCCTGCCGGGAGGCCAACCGGCATAGGTTCCCGCAGCCGCGCAAGGAGGATCTCAAACCTTACTGGCCGCAAAAGAATTACGAGGATTGGTCGGAAAAACAGCATGTAACCGATAGGCTTACTCCCTACAACTGGACCTTCGTCCAGGAAGTAGAGGTGGAGCACGGGGGACAAAGGGTCACGGTGTATATTCCCCGCCGCTGCATGCACTGCGACAATCCGCCTTGCGCCCACCTATGTCCCTTCAGTGCCCAGGAGAAAAAGCCCGAGGGATCCGTGGTCATAGACCCGAACGTCTGCTTCGGGGGGGCCAAATGTCGGGAGGTGTGCCCCTGGCATATACCCCAGCGCCAGGCCGGGGTCGGCCCTTACCTTAAGGTCGCCCCTAAATTTGCCGGGGGCGGCGTGATGTACAAGTGCGATTTATGCTACGGCCGTATTAACCGCGGAGGCCTGCCCGCCTGCGTGGAGGCCTGCCCGCGCGGGGCCCTCGCCTTCGGGCCGAAAGAAGAAATGAGGCAGGAAGCCCACCGCAGGGCGGGGGCCCTGGGGGGCTACATCTACGGGGAGAAGGAGAACGGCGGCACTTCTACCTTCTATGTGTCCGCCGTACCTTTTGAAACCATAAACAAAGCCCTCATGGCCGCCAAGCAGCAGCCGCCCATGCCTGTAGGGGTGGGCAATTTCTTGGATACCGCCAACGGCCTGGCCCAAGCCATCTTCCTGGCACCGGTAGCGGGTGTGGTGGCTGCGGGCGTGGCCGCCTACATGGGATGGCAGGGAGGGAAGAAGGATGGCTAACGGGAGGGTCAGGCGCCACAGCGGTCTGGTACGCTTCATCCACTGCTCCGTGGCCCTCTCCACTTTTCTGCTCATTTTTAGCGGCCTGGGCCAACTGCCCCTCTACAAGCGCTATATGGTGGATCGCCTGCCGGGGCTGTCCTGGTCTTCAGACTTCGGGGTTACCCTGATAATCCACTATGTAGCTGCCGTCTGGTTGATATTTGCCGTCGTCCTTCATGTGGCCTATCATGCGGCCAGAAGGGAATTCGATCTCATCCCCCGGCGGGGGGATTTCAAGGAGTCCTGGCTGATCATCAAGGCCATGTTCGGGAAGGGCGAAGAGCCGCCGGCTGATAAATACCTGGCGGAGCAGCGGCTGGCCTATGCCTATATGGCCCTGAGCTTCTTTATAATCATCGTCACCGGTTTTATAAAGGTCCTTAAGAATCTGCCTTCGGTTGCCCTGCCCCACGGTGTGGTGACCTGGGCCACCAACCTCCATAATGTGGCCACCGTGCTGCTAATCTTGGGGATAGGGGCCCACCTCGCCGCCTTTCTACTAAAACCCAATCGGCCCCTCATTTTGAGTATGCTGACGGGTTATGTTAGCGAAGAGTACGCCCGGCGCCGTCACCCCCTGTGGTATCGCCGTATCAAGGGAGGGGAAGGCTGACGTATCCCCAGTTTTGATTCCGGCCTGCTTGGCTTTCGCTCGCAAAGGCCTCCCTCGCGGGCAGGACTTTTGCTTGGCTCAAGGCTCCGGCAGTTTCCCGGCAGGATTTAAGCTTCCTGCCTCAGTTGCCGGCCTCTGGCCTCTCAAAAGCCTCGGGCCAAGCTTTAAGCCCTTCGCCAAGCTTAAAGCCTGGGC
>DOLC01000133.1 GCA_003509545.1 Peptococcaceae bacterium | reverse complement strand
CTTTGTGTAGGGAAAATTGACCTCACCAACCTGGTGGTACAAGTGCATCAACCTGTTCCTGTACCCCGCCATAGCGGTCAAAGTTTGCCCCAGCTCCGGCGCAACAACCTTGTTCCGGACTTGTATTCTGTGGCCAGGTCGATCGAATGTACGCACCTGCCGGTCACCTGCCTTCTTCCAACCATCCGGCGGCCTCCAGGGCCG
Source organism: Peptococcaceae bacterium (assembly GCA_003509545.1). Lineage (GTDB taxonomy): Bacteria > Bacillota > DSM-521 > Neomoorellales > Neomoorellaceae > UBA12545. Next base: position 2,510 of record DOLC01000133.1, on the reverse strand, counting down.
CCAGGAAACGGTGGCGGATATGGGGGTAGTCCCGGGCCAGCAAGCTTACGATTCGCCTTACCTCGTAGCGTTTCGTCCGGCCGACGGCCGGGCAGGGATTGAGCAGGACGGGCAGATGTTCCGCCCTGGCCACGCCGGCCACGGTGGCCTCCGGGAGGTACAGGAGGGGCCTTACCACCGTCAGGCCCTTCCTCGTAAGATAGGTTACGGGTAGAAAGGTGGCAAAGCGGCCGTTGTAGAGCCAGTTGAGCAAGAAGGTTTCCAGGAGGTCGTCCAGGTGATGGCCCAGGGCTACCTTGTTGCATCCCAGGCGCCGGGCCGCCTCGTTCAGGGCGCCGCGCCGGAGGTGGGAGCAAAGGGCGCAGGGATTGGACTCCCTCCTGTATTGAAAAACGATGGGGCCGATGGACGTCTTCTCGACGTGGAAGGGTATATCCAGGCGGCGGCAGAAGTCGGCCAGGGGGCGGAAATCCACCCCCCATCCCAGGTCCACAAAAAGGGCCTCGAAACGGAAATCCAGGGAGGAAAAGTTCCGCAGGAGCCACAATACATAAAGGAGAACGGAGCTGTCCTTGCCGCCGGACGCCCCTACTGCAATGCGGTCTCCCGACTCGATCATGTTGTATTTATAAACTGCCCGCTTAACGGGGGTCAAAAACCATTTGCCGTAGCTGCGCTTTAATTTATGCTCGATGATGTGCCGTTCCTCCACGTTCTTCCAGCTCCCGTGCCCAGCCGTTTTCGGCGGCCTATCCGGCTCCGGCCCTCCGCCCGTGCCCGTCTTTAAGCCACGATCTCCTGGATTAATATGGAGGGATGGGTCAGGAGCCGGATAATCTCCCCCGCCCTTTCCTTGGGCCGGAGCACTTCGACGATGGGCCTTAGGGGAACCGCCGGTTCCTGGGCCACCACCCGGGCTATTTCTCCGCTGGTCAGGCGGACAATGGTGCCCAACGGGTAGCTGGCAATTTCCTGCAGGAAGGTTTTGACCAGTTCCAAGTCCAAGGCGCCCCGAGTGCTCTCCACCATCAGAAGCTCCATCCCTTCATGGGGCAGAAGCCTGGGCCGGTAACACCGGTCGGTGGTCACTGCATCGTAAACATCGGCAACGGCTACGCACCGGGCCGCCAGGCTGATTTCTTCCTTTACCAGCCCCCGAGGATAGCCGCTCCCGTCGCACCGCTCGTGGTGATCCCGCACCACCAGCCTTATTTCCTCGCTCACCAGCCCTTCCAGGCGGCGGTAGCCTGCCTGCGGATGGCTCTTCACCACCTCGAACTCTTCGGGAGTAAGCCTCCCGGGCTTGCCGATAATCTCCCCGGGGATTTCCAGCTTTCCGATGTCGTGGAGCATGGCCCCCACGCCCAATACCATCAATTCCTTTTCAGGAAGCTTGAGGCGGGAACCGAGATAAGTGGCCAGAAGGGTCACATTGAGAGAATGCTTGGCGGAATAAGGGTCCACGTCCTTTAACATGGCCATCTGCAGGAAGACGTCCTGCTTCTCCCGCATGCGGCCGATGAACTCCGCCACGGCCTCCTTAACATCTTCCACCGCCAGGCGGTTGCTCCCCAGACGGCAGCTGCGGTAGAGATCCTGGAGGACTGCCTGGGCTTCGAGGTATACTTGCTTGGCCGGACCTTCATCCAGGAGCATAAGCTCCTCAACTTCGGGTGGCTGCCGCATAGCCCTCTCCCTGCCCCAAGCTCTAGGAACACATAAATCCCCGTAGATTATTCGACAGCTTTTAGGAAAAATCCTACTTCGGGGGATATTGTCGGCCCTCCCCAAACACGCAATGCAATTATAGGCAGGCTAAAATCTGTTAGAATGGATTTCAGAAAAAACCGGTGAAGGAGGAAAATCCATGCCGCACCTAACCGTCGAGTCCCGCCGGAGGTCGGAGCTTATCGACATCACCGCTCAGGTCCGGGACCTGGTGGCCCGGAACCAAGTTACCGAGGGGGCTCTGCTCCTTTTCGTACCCCACACCACTGCCGGCATCTTCATCAATGAAAATGCCGATCCCGACGTGGCGGAAGACATCCTGACCACCCTGTCCGGCCTCGTACCCCGGCAAGGCGCCTACCGCCACGGTGAAGGCAACAGCGACGCCCACATCAAAGCGGTGCTGACCGGCTCGTCGGTCCTCGTCCCTATTTCCCAGGGCCGCCTGGAGCTGGGCACCTGGCAGGGGATTTACCTGGCCGAATTCGACGGTCCCCGCCGGCGCCGGGTTACGGCCGCCTTCCTTGCCCCTCTACCGGAGGTGAAGGCCTAAAGGCCGGAACGGGCGCCAGCCCTCCTAGAGTGGTGGGATGCTTCTACTTTATTTGGAATAGATTCGACATACTACCTCAATTTCCCTTGTCGGGTAGTCTTTCCCGGTGTGATCTCCATCATGGCCGGGGAGAAACCTAAGGGTTAAAATTTCCTGTAAGACACCCATGCCGCTAACGCGGCACCATCAGAAGGATGAAAACAAGGGGCTGGCATTTGTTTGGAGCAAG